>CAYMPX010000101.1:0-9426 GCA_964392135.1 uncultured Methylomarinum sp. | reverse complement strand
ACCTTGCTTTCAGCATTTCGTTTATCCTGCTCTAACAGAGTTTTCTCGCTTTCTTGTTTTTCGATTTGTTGTTGAATTTCTTCAATTTCAAGGGGGTTACTCATTTTTTCTAATTGTGGTTCTAGCCCTGAAATTCTGTCCATATAGCTTTTAGCTAATTGTTCCTGTGTATTTAATTGTTCAGCCAGTTCATTTTTGTTATTTAATTCTGTTTCCAGTTGTTGCTTGACAGCATCTAATTCAGCTGTAGACTGGCTTACTTGTTTGTTCATTTCTACAATTTTTTCTTGTACTTCTGTATACTGAGCGATGTTAGCTTTTTGCTCATTCAATTCGTTTTGTAATTGTTCAACAAACTGATTTTTTTCATTAAGTGTAGAATTTAGTGCATCGATCTCCCGCTTTTTTTCATTTGCTGATTTTATAAACAATTCATCCTTGTTTGAAATACTTGATTGGTGCGCCTCTTTTTCTTGCTGCAAGTTGGCAGCAACTTGTTCAAGTTGTTGTTGAATCTCTGCTATCTGTTCTGCATCATTTTTTTGTTGATTTAATAATTCCTCATGCTTGTTTTCCACTTGTTCTAAAAGCTGTTTTTCTTGCATGAGTTGTTGCATTAGTCCAGAAATCTTCCTTCTCTTTAAAATAACAACAGTAAACCCGCCTATAAGACAAGCGAATACAACCAAAACAACACTGTATCCTGTATTTGCAATGGCTGTTTGCTGCCAATCCACCCAATAGATGGCCATCATATCTATGTACTTATCCATTTCATCCCCCCAAAACCACTTTTTAAATAAGTGAATTTACCAGATTTATAGCCTTTTCAGAAATATAATTTATTCTATACAGTGGATTCCAACACTTGCAGTTGAATACCTTAGAGGATTTAATTGCAAAAAACAAAAAACTAAAATACTCATATCTGCAGTACAAGGCCGGTTTGAAGCAATGACTGAGATATGGCGAAGCGTAAGAGTCATCAGCTTCAAACAACTCTATTCAAAGCTAAAAAAGAAGTGTCAGGATTTTTTTCATTTACAACATTGGTTGTCTATCTCATTAGGTAAAAGTGTCTGGATTCAAAGCAATAACGCTTAAAAATATTCGTTTAAGCCAATAAATCAGGCATTATAATAAGCATCAATAGCGGTAAATTTGCTGGTTTAGCTATTAAATTCAATGAGATGTTTTGGTATCCGGGCAGAAAAACCAGGATTTGTCATGAAATTTTACAAAACGCTCACTGAGATTGATTTTTACAACCTAATGGACTCAACTAAAAACAATTAAATAACAGTAAGTTACAAGGCAACATAAATATTTCGGTATATATATTGCATGAAATACCACTGAAACTAAAATAGCGGCAAAACCCACCGATAATGGCAATGTTTTAGCCAAAATAGTTGTTAAACGTGCAAAGGGGAGATGATTTAACCCCGTTTTTTTATGTTTTTCCTAAAGCAAAAACCACATAATTTAAGGAGAAATCAAATGACACAGTTAACTCAGGATCGTATTAATTTTATCGAACAGTTACATGACGTTTTTTATAGAAGAAAGGGGCATGGTGCATTTGCTTATATTTCTGTCTCTGATGCCATATCATTATTCGAAACGTATTCAGATTCAACTGAATCAGTTAATTTATTTATCACCCGGTTTGTTAGTTCTATTGAATAACCTGTGTTTTTATCAAACTGAACCACAAGACCCCGCCTCCTTGCCTACAGGGTCTAATCTGCTCCATGCAGATTTAGACATTTTCTCCATCCCCGGAGGTCAGATGTAGGTAAGGGGGGGTTGGAAAAAATAATTGTCCAATTTTTAAAGCGGAACGTGGACAACTCTCTGGGGCGCAGGTCTTTAGCCTGCATTTCATAAGTAGCCTAAAGGGCTGCGCCTCATCCTGCCTGTTATCATTTATGAATATTCTTAAGCTGGTTTTGGCATCCTTCATTTTCCAAATTACACTTTAATATTACTGTAGGATGTGCCGACGTTAGGCCGCGCATCAAACCAACCTTAGCGGATGCGCTTCGTACCTCAGCACATCCTATCAATGGGTGCTATTTTCTCACCTGAAAAGTGTAAGCTACTTTGGGATTAAAATGAAAGGTGTCTTGGTTTTACCTGGTTTCCACGCTCTGGTAACCCATACACCGACGCTCCAGCGTCTCGAAACGCAGGAGCATTTCCTAATGCGTGGGAACGCGAAAACAACCCCTTATTATCAATAATATTACCCTTTGTTTTCCAGTTCATCTGAATATTTTTCTTTAATTTTTAAAATATCAGGCAATATTTTTCTCATTAAGGGCGCTAACTGTGGATCAAAATGTTTTCCCGCTTCTTCCTCAATTAATGTTAAAGCCTTCTCAACAGACCAGGCTTTTTTATACGGTCGTTCTGAAAGCAAGGCATCAAATACGTCAGCTACCGCACAAATACGCCCTTCAATTGAAATTTGTTTTCCCTTTAAGCCTTCCGGGTAACCATTACCATCCCATTTTTCATGATGATGCAAAGCAATCACTCTTGCTGCTTCCATCAAATCCGACGGGTGCCCTGATAAAATTTTAGCACCGATAGGAACATGAGTTTGCATGATTTTCCACTCATCTGCATCTAATTTCCCCGGCTTTAACAACACACTATCAGGAATACCTATTTTTCCAATATCATGCATCGGGGCTGCATTTAAAATAATTTCTGCTTGCTCTTCAGAAAACCCATACTCCAAAGCTAATAACTGTGAATATCGACTCATTCGGATGATATGATTACCCGTCTCATTATCTCGATACTCTGCAGCAAGCCCTAGTCGATTAATAACCTCTCGCCGTGTTTCATAAAGCTCTTCTGTCCGCTGCTTGACTTTCTCTTCCAGTATCTGATTCTGGTCTCGAACCTGTTTATGCATCAACCGTACTTCTAATAAATTATAGATTCGGGTTAGTGCTTCCAGTTGGTCAAAAGGTTTGGTTAAAAAATCTTTTGCTCCACTCTCCAATGCTTTAAGGCGCGTATCCCTGTCGGTTTGTGCTGTCAATACTAATACGGGCATATAATCATCAACAAACCGCTGACTTAACATTTTCATAATGCCGTAACCATCTATATGCGGCATTCTAATATCTAATAGAAACGCATCAAATTCTGTTTCATCACACAAACTCTCAACTTCTCGAGAATCCGTCGTCAACTGAATATTCTGATAGCCTTTACGTTCCAATATTTTATGTAGCAATTTTACATTGGCAGGTTCATCATCAATGATTAAAATATTAGCCTGAAAAATTTCCGTTGTTATATCTACCATTTACCTAACTATTATTGCAGAATGTTACATTAATTTTTTTTAAAATACCGACTAAGTTAGCAATATCTATCGGTTTGGTTATATAGTCATAAAAAGCACTATGTTTCCCTTTTTCGACATCTTCAGCCATCGCATTGGAACTCACTGCAATTATGGGGGTTTTCTCTGCCCAAGGAAATCGCGCTTTAATTTCAGCCAATGCCTCAAAACCATTCATGCCAGGCAAATCAATATCCATTAGTACAATATCTGGATGTATTTTTTCAAACATCTCAATGCCTATTTCTGCATTAGGTGCATCAAGCAAAGAAAAGCCATCTAACTGACGAATAATCTTACGCATTAACTCCATATTAGCCGGGTTATCTTCAATATATAATAGTTTACATTTCTGAACGGCTTGCGCGTTTTCTTCAAAAATTGCTGGTTGCTGCCCTAGAGGTTCTTTGTTACTACCTTCGGCACGCGCCTTGGAAACCGGTAATTTTATCCAAAAAGTTGAACCCTTACCAAATTTGGAATTTACCCCTATCTCGCCAGCCATTTGTTCAACCAGACGTTTGGTCAAACTTAAACCAATCCCCGTACCTTCTATCGCACTGGCTTCATATCCCAGTCGATTAAACGGTGTAAACAACGCCGCTAAATCCTGTTCTTTAATACCTACCCCAGTATCAGTGAAATTAATTAACACAAATTGATCTTGTTGCATCACCTCGACATTAATATGTCCTTGTTCATGGTTATATTTAATGGCATTAGACAATATATTCAAAAAAATCTGTTTGGTACGCATATAATCCGCATTCACCCAGTATTTGTCACTCTCACAATGTACTGCAATGCTTATACTTTTTTTGGATGCCAATGTTTCAACAATAGCCATCGCATCATCGCAAATATTTTTTATATCACAGCATTCATTAATCAAGGTAATTTGTCCTGATTCAATACCTGATAAGTCCAGGATTTCATTAATTAATTTTAACAAATGATTCCCTGCACTATTTATCTGTAATACGGAATCCTTGTGTGATTCAGATAAAGGGTCATCATCATCCAATTCCATCAATTGCGAGAAACCAATAATAGAATTTAAAGGGGTTCTTAACTCATGACTCATACTGGATAAAAACTGAGATTTTGCCAGATTCGCTTTATCTGCCGCGTCCTTTGCTAGAATAGCGTTTAGCTCTGCCTGTTTTCTATCAGTAACGATACTGCCAACGCCCTGGAACTCAATAATCGTTGTTCCATCTTCAGCAAAAATAGCGCGGGTTGACCAATGTTGCCACTCTATTTTTCCATTATGTCGCGTTTTATCTTCATGAATATGAATCGGATTTTTCACCGATAATGCAGTATGCATATCAAAAAACCAAGCAATAATATTGGCTGGCAACAAATCCAGCATTGATTTTCCAATAATCTCCTCTTGCTGCACACCAAAATAGCGGCAATACGCCTGATTCACAAAGGTAAAAATAAAATCGACGGTATAACGACAGATTAAATCTGTCTGATCTTCGACAACCGCCTTGTATCGTCGGTCATTCACTCTGACTTGTTTCTCAACACGTCTGATTTCAGTCAAATCTTTTACAAAACCGACAAGCTCATGTGCCGTTTCGGTTTTTATTTCAACCACACGCAAAAACAAAGGAAAAGTAGAGCCATCCTTTCTTTTCCCTTGAACTTCTTGCTCTAACCCAATAATTTTCTTTCCCTCAGCATTGGAGTAGTTACTTAAATAGCGGTTTAGTGATTTTTCAAAAGAACTCGGTATTAAAATATTTACATTCTCTGAATACACCTCATCTGCAGCGTAACCAAATATTTTCTCCGCATGTTTGCTAAACAGACGAATTAAACCTTCAGTGGTAATACTAATAATCGCCTCGTGACTCGAATTTAAAATAGCATCCGTCAATTGTTTTTGTTGCAAAAACAACATGGCTTGTTGGCTCATTGCTCGCTCATTTTGTTTGGCAAAATCGGCAGATGTATTTAAATCATCATTTTTTTGTTTTAACTCGGTAATAAATTGTTGTTGCTTTTTATTGCCTCCTGCCAATAATTCCGTGTGTTGTCTAATTTTTTTTATCGTGGGGTAAACAATAAACAACATCCCTACAAAAAAACAAAATATGCTACCTATAATATTTGACCACAAAATAATTTCATAGTCTTGTTCAGCATGGCTTATATTTTTTTTCTGCCTTAACACAATGCCATCAATTACTGGAATAAATAACTGTTCAAACCGTATATATTGCTTAAATAAATCATTCAGTTGTTCTTGCTCTGTTGCGTTAGCAACCCTTGTTTTTTGAATTTGAATAGCTGTATTTGTTAACCGGGCAGTCAATGTTTTTGCATCAAAAATATTGTTTTTTTCCAGTCTTAATTCAGTCTGTTTTAAAAGCGCCAGATCCCAAGTAATTCGTTTTAATTGAATCACATTGTCATTGTTAGTTTGTGATAACTGTATGATGAACAGGTTCTTTGCAATCCGTTGACTAAGCATACGTTGCTTGCCTGCGGCATCAATAATACTCTCCGCTATTTTTGAACGATAAAAATCATATAACAAATAACTTTGACTGAAAAAAACAACGCCAATCAGCATGTAAAAAACAAAATAGACCCGTTTTATTATTCTTTTATCTATTTGAGTGTTCTCTATTTGTTCCATCAACCATTATCCGTACAAAAATGAAAACATCCTGCCCCGTTTTCTTTGCTCTTATACATCGCATTATCAGCCAGGGTAATTAATGAGTCCGCATCTTTCGCATGTTCAGGATATAAAGCGATACCAATACTGGTGTTAATGCTAATTTTTTGACCCGAAATATTAAACGGGGAAGAGATCGCAGCAATAATATTTTTAGCCACTTGTTCCCCGGCTTTCAGGGAGGCAGTCGGATCTTTTAATATAATAATAAATTCATCCCCACCCAAACGAGCAACCAAATCCCTGTCTCGTACACAGCCCTTCAGTCGTTTTGCAACCGCAACCAGCAAATCATCTCCAATTTGATGACCATAATCATCATTTACCGGTTTAAATTTATCTAAATCAAGAAAAAGTACCACCATACTTCTGATGTCTTCCTCAGCAATATTTTTTTCCAGGCTTGTCATTAGCTTAAGGCGATTAGGCAAACTGGTTAGATAGTCATAATTAGCCAGGTGCTCATTTTTTTCATGCCTCAGCATCTTCTCGGTAATATCACTGACGATACCAATATAATTTGAAACCACACCGTCTTTATCTTTTACCGCATTAATACTCAGCATTTCAGCATAGAGTTCACGGCTTTTTCTTTTGTTCCATAATTCACCCTGCCAGGCACCTTTCCTTATCAAGGTATTCCACATTTCATCATAAAACGCTTGATCTTGAACGCCTGACGATAAAATCCTGGGGGTTTTACCAATAAGCTCGGTTAAAGAATAACCTGTTATTTCGGTGAAGGCTTTGTTTACCCGAATAAACTTTAAATCTTCATCAACAATAATAATGCCGTTCACACTATTTTCGAACACTTGTTCAGAAAATTTTAACTCATTATTAATTTTTAATTGCTCTGTTAATTGCCGATCTAACTGCGCTGCTTTTTCTGCCAGTAAAAGGTTTGCCTGTTTTAATTTCTGTTCTGTCCGGTAAAGACTAAGAAATGTTTTTACTTTATTTCTAAACAGAGGGATATCTATAGGTCTGAGAATATAATCATGCGCCCCTCTTTTAAAGCCTTCTTCAATATCGGCTTCCGCTTTACATTGTGAACTGATAAAAATAATAGGCGTATTATGAGAGACTTGGGATTCCTGAATCATTTTAACGGTTTCAAAACCCGATAATATGGGCATTTTAACGTCCATGATAATTAAAGAAAATTCATTATCATGTAATATCTCAAGTGCTAACGCACCTGATTGCGCAGTATAAATATTGATACACTGATGCTTTAAGGCTGCTTGCATTAAGGCTAAATTTTGCTGATTATCATCAACAATAAGCACTTTATCAATTGAATTTTCTAACGAACTGGACATTTGAAACCTTTATTCTTTTTGCCTTACTCAAAGTGAATAAATAAAACGATTCACTCGGTAGTATTAGGTTTTTCATTAAACACATTATCAATCAAATCACAAAAACAATCATAGTTAGACCTCAATTCGTGAACCAGCTCACAGTTTTAAAAATCCAGAGAGAGAGAGAGTTCTATTTTGATAGATATAAACCTGGTATCCATAACTGCACAAAGTCTATTGGTTTATAACTTAAAGTCTAACAAACCAACTGTTTCACCCTGAATTTGCTCTTGCAACAATGTGCCAACAAATAAGTATTGAAAGATAAAAATCAGGCTATTGCGACTTAAATAGCACAAACCTGCCCCGTTATTATCCAGTCTGTAAGCATTGACCTACCCAGCTATTAACTTTAATATAACTATAACCGACATTCCACGCCTCCTAAATAAGCAGAATTTTTTATTACATTTGGAAGCAAAAAATTATCATTAAAAATCAGTGTATTACAGACAATATAGCGAAGAATGCTGACTATAAAAAGTACATTAAAAATAACCATGAATATAATAACAGAAAAAATCACCTCACTGGTTAATCGTTCATCATTACTGATAAATATCAGTATCTTGCTTGCCATCATTATTCCGCTTTATAACTGGGAATATCAATCCGGGTTAGAAAGTATTTTATTGCTAACTATCCTGGCAATTTTTTTATTTTATAGAAAACAATCTTCAGCCAACGAAGCCGCTCACCTTCATACCTTACTGGATAACATCTCTGATGCCATCATTACTATCAATGCTAAAGGTTCTGTATTATCGGTGAATAATGCGGTTGAACATATTTTTGGTTATCGCCCCGCTGAGTTATTGGGGGAAAACATTAAAATACTTATGCCTCCACCCTATAACGAAATGCATGATAGTTATTTATCCGCTTTTCAAAAAACCGGGCAGAAACATATTATTGGAAAAACCAGAGAAGTTGAAGCATTAAGACGAAATGGTGAAGTTTTTGATGTCGAATTATGGGTACACCAATTAACCTTTAATGGCGAAATTCAGTTTATGGGTATTCTTCGGGATATTTCTGAACAAAAACATCTAGACAAAATTAAAACTGAATTTATCTCTACGGTGAGTCATGAATTAAGAACACCGCTAACGTCTATCAGAGGCTCATTGGGCATGCTTAAAAGTGGTGTTCTTGGTGAAGTGCCTGAAAAAATGAATAGGATGATTGAATTAGCCCATAACAACACGGAACGGCTAATTAACCTGGTTAATGACATTCTTGATGTTGAAAAAATTCAAGCCGGTAAAATAGAATTAAAGCTTGAAAAGCTTAATCTGTCAGACTTGGTTAAACAATGTATTGCATCGAATGAGTCTTATGCCGCTAGCTGTCAGGTTTCTTTACAGTTGACATCGGAACGGACTGATTTTCAGGTTTATGCAGATAATCAGCGTCTGCAACAGGTAATGGCCAATCTAATTTCCAATGCGTCCAAGTTTTCGCCAGAAAATACGCGAGTTTCTATTGATATAAAAAAACAAGGACAGCGGATACGCGTTTCAGTCTCTGACCATGGGGCAGGAATACCTGAAGAATACCGTAATAAAATATTTCAAAAGTTTTCCCAGATTGATAGCACCGACACCCGTAAAAAAGGCGGAACCGGGTTGGGCTTAAATATTACCAAAGCGATTATTGAACATCATGGCGGTCATATTGACTACACCTCAGAACAAGGCAAAGGCAGCACCTTCTTTTTTGAGCTTTTAGAATATCAGGAAACAACGAAAGAACCTACGCCCATAGCGGATACAATTCCAAGCATCGGCAGAAAAATTAAAAACCACGGGCATATTCTGGTTTTAGAAGATGAAAAAGATATTGCCAATTTATTATCATTAATACTGGAACAACAAGATTTTGCAGTAACCACCTGTAGCAATACGGAGCAAGCAAAAAAACTTCTGGCAACAAATCACTTTGATGCGATCACCGTCGATATTCGCTTGCCGGGGCAAGATGGACTCTCCTTT
>CAYMPX010000100.1:0-9561 GCA_964392135.1 uncultured Methylomarinum sp. | reverse complement strand
TAGGAAAACCGCGATAATTAAGTGGTGCGGGTATTGCCTGTTGCTGGTTGACTATATAGTCATGACATATTTGATCAAGTTCGTTGGTGGTAACGCCAGGTATAACATGGGGTTCAATCATCTCCAGGACTTCGGCGGCTAGTTTTCCGGCAATTCGCATTTTGTTGATTTCTGATTCGTTTTTGATGGTAATACTCATAATGGTATCGCTGTAATTTATAGGGTGTTAGCGTATTTTAGTTTAGTTACACTCTCTTTTGTTAAGAGAATGTGCGGGTTACGCTGTATTGGATGATGTACTCGTTTTTTATGCTCTGTTTTGTTGTTTTATCCCAATGTCGGGGTGAGCTTGAATACTATGCGATGTAGTGGTTAAATTGCGAGTAAGACGACAAGATTTTAACAGGCTTGTATTTGTTGTAAACAGGAAATCATGGTATAAAGGTAAGTTCATTTTTATATTAATACTCACATCTGTCGGCACGGTTGGTAGGGTGCTGGTTGTTAAAATCAGTTATCAAGCGGGATAGATGGAGGCGTAACCCAGGACTGATAAAATCGGTCAAATACTTAGGAGAAAAAATAATGGCAGCAGTATCAATGCGTCAAATGTTAGAAGCGGGTGTTCATTTTGGTCACCAAACACGTTACTGGAACCCTAAAATGGCGCCGTACCTTTTTGGTGCGCGTAACAAAATTTATATTATTGATTTAGAGCAGACGCTACCATTATTTAATGATGCGATGAACTATCTGGGTAAAATGACAGCAAATAAAGGCAATATTTTATTTGTTGGAACAAAAAAATCAGCCCGTAAAACGGTTGCCGAAGAAGCAAAACGCTGTGGTATGCCATATGTTAACCATCGTTGGTTAGGGGGTATGTTGACTAACTTTAAAACAATTAAAAAATCAATTAATCGTTTAAAAGAGTTAGAAGCAATGAAAGCGGATGGCACTATGTACCAAAGATTCAGCAAAAAAGAAGCGTTGGGCATGGAACGTGAAATGGAAAAGCTTGAACGTAGCTTAGGTGGAATCAAAGATATGCGCGGCACACCTGATGCACTTTTCGTATTAGATGTTGGTTACGAAAAAAACGCAGTGAAAGAAGCTAAAAAATTAGGTATTCCTGTCATTGGTGTTGTTGATTCAAACAATTCACCTGAAGATATTGATTACATTATTCCTGGTAATGATGATTCAATTCGTGCGGTTAAATTGTATTGTCAAAGTGCTTCGGCAGCTGTTTTAGAAGCAAAATCTGCAGGTTTGGCAGCATCTGCAAAATCAGAAGATTTTGTTGAAGAAGCGAGTGCTGAAGGCTAGGCTTTTTGTAAAAGGTTGGGTTTGTAAAAAACCGTTTAAACGCCTCCTTTATTGCTATTGGGGGCGTTTTTTTAGATAAGAATTTGAGGGTTTATAGAGTATGAGTATTACGGCTGCAATGGTTAAGGAACTGCGTGACAGAACAGGTTCCGGGATGATGGAATGTAAAAGGAATTTAAAAGAAGCGAATGGCGACATGGAATTAGCTATTGAAAATATGCGTAAATCAGGGCTTGCCAAAGCAGATAAAAAAGCAGGTCGTACCGCTGCTGAAGGTATGATAGGCATAAAAACCAGCGATGATGCTAAAACAGTCGCTATGATCGAAATTAACAGTGAAACTGATTTTGTTGTTAAGAGCGAAGATTTCCTTACTTTCATTAATGCAGTAACGGATGCGTTATTAACTAGCGATATTGACAGTGATGAGCAATTATCAGACATGGTTTTAGCCAGTGGTGAGTCAGTTGATACTGCGCGACGTGCTTTAATTGCTAAAGTAGGTGAAAATATTTCAGTGAGACGTTTTGCTAAATATGCAAATGTTGATGGCAGTACAGCATGTTACCTACATGGCGGGAAAATTGCGGTTATTATCGAATTGGCTAAACATGATAGTGAATTAGGTAAAGATATTGCAATGCATGTTGCAGCGGCAAATCCAGCCTGTGTTTCTGAAGACCAGGTGTCTGGCGAACTTATTCAGAAAGAAAAAGATATTTTTACAGCACAAGCGTTAGAAAGTGGCAAGAAACCTGAGATTGTTGAAAAAATGATTACAGGAAGAATTAAAAAATTCCTGGCTGAAATCACACTTGAAGGACAAGGTTTTATTAAAGACGATAAAATGACGGTTGCTCAATTAACTAAATCCAAAGACAATGCGGTTGTCCGTTTTACCCGTTTTGAAGTGGGTGAAGGCATTGAAAAAGAAGAAGTTGATTTTGCTGAAGAAGTAAGAGCTCAGGCAAACGCTTGATTTTCTTTTGAAACCCGGTTTTAGACCGGGTTTTTTTTGAATAACAGGGAATAATGAATGCCATTTTTGCATAGCATCATGAATGATGTGTCGTAGAACAAGGCATAGTACTAAGGATGGTATGTAGTAGGGTTAATGCAAAAGCACATCCGAGGAGCCGTTGTCGAGAAACAATAACGGTGAGCTACAATGAATATAGATGCAAGGTTCAGGGTTCAAGGGACAAACAGCGAGAGCAGTTGTTTTTAACCTTGCACCTTTAACCTTTAACCTGCCTTTATTTTATTAATAGGATGATTGGATCATGAGCAAAATGATATGCAAACGAATTTTACTTAAGTTAAGTGGTGAAGCATTAATGAGTGAAACCGGTGGCAGTATTGATTCAAATATTGTTAGTCGTCTGGCTGCTGAAGTAAACGATTTGTGTAATGCAGGTGTTGAAGTAGGGCTGGTGATTGGTGGTGGAAATATATTGCGTGGTGCTGAGCAAGCCGCTGAAGGTTTGAATCGCGTGACGGCTGATCAAATGGGTATGTTGGCAACCGTTATCAATGCGCTGGCGATGCAGGATGCCTTGGAACACTTAGGTCAGCAAGTCAGAGTAATGACCGCTTTAAAAATAAATCAAGTGTGTGAAGATTATATCCGTCGTAAAGCGGTAAGGCATTTAGAAAAAGGTCGTGTGGTTATTTTTGCTGCGGGAACAGGTAATCCGTTTTTTACTACGGATTCTGCGGCGAGTCTTAGAGCTATTGAAATTAATGCTGATTTAATGATTAAAGCCACTAAAGTGGAAGGCGTTTTCTCAGCCGATCCGGAAAAAGTGAAAGATGCCAGGTTTTATTCAAGGTTGACCTATGATGAAGCATTAGATCAGCGTTTGAGTGTGATGGATACAACGGCTTTAGTGTTATGTAGAGACAATGACCTTCCCATGCGTGTGATGAATATTTTTGAATCAGGCTCTATTATGCGCCTTATGCAAGGTGAAGATATTGGCTCTTTAATTGAAAAAGGTTAATTGTTTTATTACTGTTGTTTTTTTTCATAATTATGTAAGAATATCAGACGTTTAAACAGATACTGCGTAACTTCTCATTATCTACAGGCATAAAAAACACAGAGGACACAGAGAAAAAAACAGAACAATCTGTTTTTCTTGCTGATCTCTGTGTGAATAATAAGAAGTTACGATACGATACGACGCGTTATAAAAGGAATAAGTAATGATTAATGATATACAACAAGATGCATCAATAAGAATGGGAAAAAGTGTAGAGGCTTTACAAAAGGCATTTACAAAAATTAGAACAGGTCGCGCCCATCCAAGTTTACTGGATCAAATTTCTGTTCCATATTATGGTTCTGAAACACCTTTATCTCAGGTGGCAAATGTTGCGGTTGAGGATTCACGTACATTAAAAGTGACACCTTGGGAAAAAGATATGGTGAAAGCCATAGAAAAAGCAATTATGGGCTCTGACTTAGGGTTAAATCCGACAACTCAGGGGGTAACTATTCGCATTCCATTGCCTCCTTTAACTGAAGAGCGCCGTCGTGACCTGGTTAAAATTGTTAAAAATGAAGCGGAGCAGGGACGTGTTGCTATTAGAAACATTCGTCGTGATGCGAATTCAGAAATTAAAGAAGCCTTGAAAGAAAAGATAGTTTCTGAGGATGAAGCACATGTTGGTGAAGAGAAAATTCAGCAAACTACAGACAAGTTCATTAAAGAAATAGAAAAGCACCTTGAACTAAAAGAGGCAGATTTACTTTCTATGTAAGAATGCTTGATGTTTATTTGCTAATAAGGTGAGTTGATGACAGATAATGGTAACCCAAGACATATTGCCATTATTATGGATGGTAATGGTCGCTGGGCAGAAAAGAAAATGATGCCTAGAATCATGGGGCATAGAGCGGGGGTTAAAGCCGTTCAAAAAATTGTTGAGTATTGCGTAAAAGAACAGATAGAGGTATTGTCATTATTTGCTTTTAGTAGTGAAAACTGGCGTAGACCGAAAAAAGAAGTCAATATGTTAATGGAGTTGTTTATAGGCACACTCCAGACTCAAGTTGATAAGCTTGATAAAAATAACATTAGATTACATATTGTTGGTGATAAAACGGCCTTTTCAGAAAAACTGCAAAAAAAGATTGCCCAGGCTGAGGCACAAACTCAAGATAATACCGGTTTAAACCTGGTTATTGCGGCTAATTACGGTGGACGCTGGGATATTACCCAGGCAGTTCAGAAAATTACTGAGAAAATTGTGAGGGGTGAGTTAAACACTCAAGATATTACGGAAGAATTAATCAGTCAACACATCATAACTGCTGAACTTCCAGCACCTGATTTGTTCATAAGGTCGGGTGGTGAACAGCGAATTAGTAATTTTCTGTTATGGCAATTAGCCTATACAGAGTTTTTTTTTACAAATACGCTGTGGCCTGATTTTAATCAACAGACCTTAGCTGAAGCAATTAATAGTTTTAAAAGCCGGCAAAGACGTTTTGGGAAAACGGGTGAGCAAATCGTTAACGCCCCACGTTAATATGAGTTATGTGGCAATATAATGGTACATAGCGTCAAAAAGGCTGTGTAGATAAATCGTTATGCTTCTCAAGCAGAATATCCATTTCTCCAATCAATTTAAATAATAATTAAAAAACAAAAATGTTATTACAAAGAATATTAACGGCTTTAGTGTTAGCCGCAGTTGCTATATCGGCTATTTTTCTATTACCGATCTTATATTTTTATCTATTTATTGCGGTGATTGTGTTAATTGCTGCCTGGGAATGGACTAATTTATCTGAAATAAATAATGTGCCGGGAAAATTAGGCTTTATGCTATTACTGATTGTTCCTATGCTAGGTATCACATTTTGGACTCAACTTTTAGAACTTACCTCGCAAATATTTGAATGGCCGGAAGTTAAAGAATATTCGGGGGCACTGGAATGGCTGGTTATTGCGCCGGTTATATTTTGGGTGATGATGATGGTGCTTATTCGAAAAGTACCGGAAGGGCTATTGGCATTAGAGTTGAAAAAACGCTCAAAGATTTTTCTTGGTTGGTTTGTGTTGCTTTCAGCCTGGATGTTTTTAACCAAGTTGAGAGCTTATTATGGGGGCGGTGCAGCGATGTATTTCTTAGCCTTGATTTGGCTTGCGGATATAGCAGCATATTTTTCAGGTAAAAAGTTTGGTAAAGAAAAACTAGCACCTGAAATTAGTCCAGGAAAGACGGTGCAAGGGTTGTATGGTGCAATTATTTCGGCAATAATTTGTGCTGCTATTTTGGCTTTATACTATGGATATCCAATGATGATTGCAACCGATTTTGCTTTGTTATCAATTTTGACGGTATTGGTTTCAATTTATGGAGACTTGTTTTTTAGCCTGGTTAAACGTAAAAGTGGGGTAAAAGACAGTGGTTCTCTATTACCTGGACATGGTGGTGTATTGGATCGTATTGATAGTGTGATTGCTGCCGCACCGTTTTATTACGCGGGCGTTATTTTAATTGGGCGGAGTGTGTTTTCATGAAGGGAATATGTATTCTTGGAGCGACAGGTTCTATTGGCGTAAGTACCCTGGATGTAGTTGCCCGGCATGCTGATCTATATAAAGTCATCGCATTAACGGCGAATACCAATATTGGTGCTTTATATGAACAGTGTATTGCGCATCATCCTGAATATGTAGTGGTAGTGAATGAGGAAAAAGCGACCTTATTTAAAGAAAAAATCAAAGATTCCGAAGTAGCAGATATTAAGGTAATGTCAGGTTCCAGGGCATTAGAGTTTGTATCAACCTTGGATACTGTTGATTCTGTAATGGCCGCTATTGTGGGGGCTGCCGGATTATTACCCAGTTTAGCTGCAGCAAAAGCAGGCAAAGATGTTTTACTTGCCAATAAAGAAGCCCTGGTCATGTCGGGTGATATTTTTATGCAAGCTGTGCGTGATTCAGGAGCCAGGCTACTACCTATTGATAGTGAGCATAATGCGATTTTCCAATGTATGCCGGCAGGATATACTGCGGGGAGCTCAGCGAAACAAGTCCGCCGTATCTTGTTAACCGCATCAGGCGGTCCTTTTAGAGAAACTCCGATTGAGGCGTTGCATGATGTAACCGTTGAGCAAGCCGTTGCACATCCTAAATGGGATATGGGACGTAAAATTTCAGTTGATTCTGCCACCATGATGAACAAAGGTCTGGAGCTTATTGAAGCCTGTTTATTGTTTAATATGTCACCGGATGATATTCAAGTAGTTATTCATAAGCAAAGCATTATTCATTCAATGGTGGACTATGTTGATGGCTCGGTTTTAGCGCAAATGGGCAATCCTGATATGAGAATCCCTATTGCCCATGCGATGGCATGGCCTGAGCGTTTTGATTCCGGTGTTGCACCACTGAATATTTTTGAGGTAAAACAAATGGATTTTGAACCGCCCTGTCTGGAGCGATTTCCCTGTCTGAGATTGGCTTACGAAGCAATTAAAGCCGGTGGTATTATGCCTGCAGTGCTAAATGCGGCGAATGAAATTGCCGTGGATGAATTCTTGAATGAGCGGATCAAATTTACAGATATTCCACTCATTATTGAAAAATCTATGGCTGCGTTTTCTGCAGATGCTGCAGAGAGTCTGGAGGTGATTTTGCAAACAGATAAACAGGCAAGAGCACAAGCCTATAAAGTTATTGAGAGACTGTCTCACTAATGGACACTTTTTATACGATATTTTACTTTATTATTGCCATTGGTCTATTGGTTTCTATCCATGAATTTGGCCATTTTTGGGTAGCAAGAAAAGCAGGTGTTAAAGTGCTACGCTTTTCAGTGGGGTTTGGTAAGGTTATTTGGTCTTATCAAAAAACAGTGGATTCAACAGAGTATGTGTTGTCGGCTATCCCTTTAGGCGGTTATGTCAAAATGCTTGATGAAAGAGAAGGTAAGGTCGATAAAGCCGATTTACCTTATGCTTTTAATCGTCAGTCTTTATTGGCACGATCAGCCATTGTTGCTGCAGGTCCCATTTTTAACCTGTTATTGGCTATCGTGCTGTTTTGGGCGGTTTTCATTATAGGTGAAACCGGTATGAGACCTATAGTTGGTGTAATTGAATCAGGAACCTTGGCGGCAGATGCCGGGTTTATAGAAGGTGAAGAAATACTTTCTATTAATGAGACGAATACCCCTACCTGGTCAGAAGCGATGAATTTGTTGTTTTCATCTGCTATGCAGGGCGATAAAGAGATTAAAGTAGCTGTTAAAAATGAGGATCAGATAGAGCAACTTCACTTTATTACCTTCTCAGATAATGAGGTGCTGGATCCAAAAGAGCTTTATAAAAGAATAGGTTTAAAACCTTGGGTGCCTCAATTAAAAGCGGTCATAGGCAAGC
This sequence comes from uncultured Methylomarinum sp., assembly GCA_964392135.1. Lineage (GTDB taxonomy): Bacteria > Pseudomonadota > Gammaproteobacteria > Methylococcales > Methylomonadaceae > QPIN01. The sequence goes on along the minus strand of CAYMPX010000100.1, from coordinate 1,832 downwards.
TGATTGATAATTCACCAGCAAAATCAGCAGGATTACAATCAGGTGATTTAATTATTAGTGCTGACGGTATAGTAATTAAGGATTGGATGCAATGGGTCAAGTATGTACGGACTCGACCTGAAATATCAATTCAGCTGATGGTTGAAAGAGAGGGTGTGCATTTAGCTATGACCATCGTGCCAGATAGAATCAAGGCAGAAGCGAAAGATTTTGGCCGAATTGGAGCGGGGGTTGATATTCCTGAAACATTAATTGATTCGTTACGGGTAGAGTATTCATTGTCTGCTGTTGATGCTTTATTTGCGGCAGTTGAACGTACCTGGTTCTATTCAACGAGTACGCTGAAAATGATGGGAAGAATGCTAACAGGCAAGGCATCTTCTGATAATTTAAGTGGACCGATTAGTATTGCTCAATATGCTGGGCAATCCGCTGAAATGGGTCTGGTTCCCTTTTTAAAATTTCTGGCATTAGTGAGTGTTAGTTTAGGGGTGTTAAATTTATTACCTGTGCCGGTATTAGATGGTGGACATTTAATGTTCTTTGCTATTGAAGCCATTAAAGGCAGTCCCGTTTCTGAAAAAGTACAAATTGTTTTTCAGCAAGCAGGTATGTTAGCACTGATATCTTTAATGGCTTTTGCTGTTTTTCTTGATATTGGTCGACTGTTTCAATAGCTTCTGCTGTTCGGGCAGTCCTTAAGAGCAAGGCTGTGTCCTGCATAAGTTTGAACAAAACCTGTCTATTACAGTCCATTAAGGGCTTTTAACTGCTATACACTTAACTATGAAACGATTAAAAAACACTGTGTTATCTTTAACTGCAATGACATTAATGGGCTCAATAGTAGCCCATGCTGATGAACAAGCTATTAAGCAATCATTTAGTAAATCCATGCCAACACTAAAGATTGATTCAATAAAACCAGCAGAAGTTAAAGGTTTATATGAAGTGACTGTGGGAAGTAATATTTTATATGTATCAGAAGATGGCAAGTATTTATTACAGGGACATTTAATTGATATAGCTGCCAGAAAAGATTTAACCGAATTAAAATTAGCAGATGCCAGAAAAGGGGCGATTGAAAAACTAGGTGCAGATAACATGATTATCTTTAAACCTGAAGAAAGCAAATATAAAGTGTCTGTTTTTACCGATATAGATTGTGGTTATTGTCGTAAGCTGCATTCGGAGCTGGATCAATATTTAGCCGAAGGGATTACTATTCAATATTTGTTTTATCCAAGAGCGGGTAAAGGTTCGGATTCATACAATAAAGCGGTATCTGTATGGTGTGCTGACGATCGTAATGCCGCGTTAACAGCGGCAAAAACGGGTGCGATTCCCGAAGCGAAAACCTGTGACAATCCCGTGGATGAGCATATGCAGTTAGGGGTGGAATTTGAAGTAAGAGGCACTCCGATGATCGTGACAGAAAAAGGAAATATTTTTCCGGGGTATGTGCCTGCCAAACAATTAGCCAAGGCATTGGCAAACGAGTAATAGAAATAATCCAGAATAGGTAAAGCGATAATATGCTCTGTGATGGGCAGAAATGAAGCCTTGTCCATTCTGCAAACTGCAAAAAAGCGAATTTATTTTTAGTATATTGTAGGTTGGGCTGCCGTCTCTTCGGCAACCCAACATTGATGCTGAAAATGTTGGGTTAACGATAGAGCCGTTAGCCCAACCTACAAAAGATAATATTTTGATTTGTAATAAACTTTATCTTAACTTTAATGGCAGTGTAGTCGCCACATAACAGCGAGGTTAAGACCTCACATCCTGTTGATGGGTATTGCCAACAAACTCTTTAAGTCTGTATAACATCT
>CAYMPX010000099.1:0-9677 GCA_964392135.1 uncultured Methylomarinum sp. | reverse complement strand
AAAAGTGCTTCACTTGGGTTGCTATCAACTGTAATTTCTTTCATGTTAATTCCTATTGTTAGATTTGTGCCCAGAATCAGAATGATTTGGGGGTGTGCCATAGTATGTTATTCATCCTCTTTTGCCTACATTTTAAGGATAATCATATCCATTTAGTGCTAGTATCTGAAATGGCTGAAGGGTTGCTAATGCGGATTGTTTTATGGGTAAGGAAGAAGTATTATTGCCCTAATACTTTAGCAATAGCGTGTTCCCACCAGCTTAAAGGCTTAACGATAGGGTTTGAACAGCTATCGTAGCCTTTATATTCAATGTTTTTAAACACATCATCACGTAACCATGCATAGGTTTTGGGCGTGCTTTGTTTTAAACGTTGCGGAATTAAAATATATTGTGCCACCAATTCCGCTAGCTTTTCCTGGGTTTGACCATCATATCGACCCTCATTGACTTCCCATAAATATTCGAAGGCTTCAAACCATTTTGATGGCCATAGGGCGAGTTGAGCTTCATTGATTAACTTAACGGTTTGATTGTCATTAGACATCTTTCGGTAACGATAGAAAAAATACAAGGCATCATCGCCATTCCAAAAGTGAAAATTATCAATGGTATGCGCTATTTCATGAACAATAATAGGGATTCTGAAATCGACCAAATATTTTAAATCTATATCTCTATATAGCTTATCGTCTTTTGCTTTATCAAAGGCTTTTACGGTAAAAATAATCAGGTTTTGTCCATTGTAAACCTGTGCCACGACTTGGCTTTGAAAGCCGATACCGGGGACAAAGGTCAGTGGATGGGTGTCATCAGACCAGATACTGGTGGCAAAGTCTTCTGGAAATGCGTCCTGAATTAATGCTTGCACATCACTATTCATCTCTTGAATGACTTTATCAAGCTCCCGAATAGGTTTTGCTTTGCTAATGTTTTTTCGCATAAAGGGGGGTATTTTACGAATTGCTTTTTCAAAAACGCGTAAATGGTCTTTGTTAAAGCGACGTGCATCATAGCTTTCCCCGTGTTTTACAATGGTTTTTGTATCATAAAAAAGGGCAAGCGCTCTTAATGCCGCTTCTTTATTATCCCAATAGTTTTCTAGCACACATAGCTCGTTAGAGACTGCCTCTTTGCAGTCATCTTTATAATCGCTTAAGTCCTCTAAATGTTCAGCATTACTATGGTCAGTCAGTACAGAAACAGCATGTGAACGTAATTCAGCAGGGTTGTTTTGTTCGTAGAAATCAATGGTTTCCAGCAATTCTGCGATGGACAGAAAGCCTGTGTTGCTGGTTGTACAGAGTAGGCTGTTATCGGTTGATAGAAGAAAGAACTTGTTTTGGAAAAGGGGCGTATTGAGTGATGCCTGAAGAGGAGGGGATAAGATAAATAATAACAGTAAAAAAAGAGTGCTGTGGATAAATCTTTTTTTATTTAGAGGCATCATTTATTTAGGGGAAGGGCTCTTTAACTGTTATTGAAATGTTCTAAAGGGATGATGAAATTAAAAATCGTCCTCTCTTTTAGGGGGACGGATTCCAGAAAATAATGAGATATTGTGCTGCATCAACACCTGTTTTAGGATTGTATTTACCATGAGCCACTATTTTCCATTGAGACCCAGGGCTCTTGTTTGGCTAAAGGCTCTCCCTTTTGCAGTAACTCGATAGAAATATTGTCGGGTGAACGTAGAAATGCCATATAACCATCCCGAGGAGGGCGGTTGATAATGATACCTGCAGCCATTAGATTTTGGCAGAGTTGATAAATATTCTCCACCTCATAAGCCAAATGTCCAAAATTTCGACCCCCGTCATAGTTTTCAGCATCCCAGTTATAGGTCAACTCAAGTGTGGGTGCTTCTATCGTCGTTGCTTGGTCTTTATCTAATGGCGCGGCTAAATAGACTAAAGTAAAGCGACCTTCTTCACTTTCTATGCGGTTAACTTCAAATAAGCCGAGTTTATCACAATAGAATTCTAAGGATTTTTTCAGGTTGTTGACCCGAACCATGGTGTGTAAATAGCGCATACGTTTTATCCATCGAATTAAATAACAAAAACAGTTATATTATGGCTGAAAATGAATGATCTGACTTAAATTTTTATAAAAGGAAAAAATAGTAATGACCGATTATCCTGAAAAAACCTGCGAGATTGACCGTTTAGTACGTCACCCTAAATTAGTTGAGGCTGCATTGAGTGGACGCAAAACGCAACAGCGTAGAGATGGGGTTTATGCATATCCTGGCGAAACCTTTGAGCTAGAGGGCGTTGCATTCAGCGTAACCTCTTTAGAGCGTCAGCGTTTAGGTGATATGACGGATGCAGATGCTAATGCAGAGGGTTATCCCGGTCTTGAGATGTATAAAGGCTTGATTTTAAAAATGCACGCAGGGATGACTTGGGAAGACGATGATTTAGTTTGGGTACATAGTTTTAAGCGAGATGATGCCTAGCGCTTGTAGTTTGACCCTGACTTAACAATGCTCATTAACGGGAAGTGAGGCTTTAGCCACACGGTTATGCGGGTCTAAAGTCCCACTTCCTGCGATTTCTTATATTGATGGTCGGGTGTTGCCACAGAACTAAAGCCTTTTTAAGGCATTATAATGATGTTTTTCTCAGCTAACTCTTTAATAATTTGTAGCCCGGATGCCCTAATTATTTCGGGTTCAGAATGTGCTGACTCCTCGGCTATTTGCTTTAGGCAAGCCTGACAAGATATCGTGTCATTTTCCTGTAGAATCTGTAATAACCTAAAAGTAATAGGGGGTATCTGGATGAAGTTTACCTCATCTGCCATATTGCGATAAACCAGCAAAAAGGTGGGTTGATCGGGTGCTGTTAAAGGTAAAAATGACCGGGATATTTGTTGCACAGGAAATTGGTATACCAGCGACCATGCTAACGGAGATAAGGTGATGTGCTGCTGCTCAATGGTGTTTATAAATTGAGTACTATTTGCGCTGACGTCGTCTTTAGATATAGAGAGTGCCATTTCAACCCATTCATAGTGAGCAAGCTCTAATAGAAAAGGGTAGTCGGTATTATTTTTGCGTTGGTTTTGTAGGTAGTCTAAAAATTCTTCGGGAATTTCTGAAAAATAAGGGGTGCTACACGGGTGGGTTGCAAAGAAATCCTGTGATAATTCAAACCATTGAGTTTCATCTAATACGGTCTTTAATACCGGAAAGTTACTGCTTAAAAAACTATCCACATTATTAAAAAATAACTCACGATAGGTTTCTATGCGTTTTTGCTCAACATCAGAGGGTCTAGGATTGTTAAAAGGGTCTCTAATATAGGCTGCAAACTCGTGTTGTTTCGCTTTAAAATCAACTTTCACTAGGCTGACTCTTGTTTGTGTTGATTATGCCAGGCATTTTGAATAGCCTGGATCGTATCCACTTCTTTTAATAACACATCTAATGAGGGAATATTGAAATCACGTTCAAGTAAGGTAGGGAATACCCCGTAAATCTCATAGGCTTTTGCCAGTAATTTCCAGACGGGGTCTATGATAGCTGCACCGTGGGTATCGATCAGAAAATTATCTGACTCAACATAATGCCCTGCAATATGCGCGTAGGCAATGCGTTGAGAGGGTATGGCTCGTAGAAATCCTTCAGCATCATAACCATGATTAACGCTGTTGACATAGATATTATTAATATCGATCAAGATATCACAGTCGGCTTCTTCAACCACCGCATTAAAGAAATCAATTTCAGTCATTTCCTGACCGGGGGCGGCATAATAAGACACATTCTCAATGGCTATTTTTTGTTCAAGAATATCTTGAACGCGCTGGATTCTTTTGGCGACATGAGAGACCGCATCCGAAGTAAAAGGGATAGGCATTAAATCATACAAGTGACCTTGGTTACTGCAATAACTCAAGTGCTCACTGTAGAATTTGATTTGGTGTTGCTGCATGAAGTTTTTAACATCATGGATAAATGATTCATCTAATGGGTCGGTACTTCCAATTGATAATGAAAGTCCGTGACAAATAAAGTCAAATTGTTCGGTCATTGCTCTAAATTGTTTACCGAGTTTTCCACCCACAGGAATCCAGTTTTCAGGCGCAACTTCGTAAAAACTTATATTTTCAGGGACTGTCTCAATAATTTCTGTTAAAAAAGAACGTCGTAAGCCAAGACCGGCATTTTTAACCAAATTTGTGGCACTATCCATGGGATACCTCTATTGATTGATGTAGTAGAGCGTTTAGCCTTATCGTCTCAAAGCTAAACGCCTGCGCATACTTCGTACAGTGACCGTACGAAGTATGCGCATAATAGACATTAAAGAGAGAGAACTTATTCGTCAGATGTTTTAGCGTTAGAAGCGCAAGCGCCTTCTTTGCCTTTCATCATCGCGCCACATACGCTTTCCATGCCTTTTTTCATTTTTCCGCCATCCATCATGGCACCACATGACATTTCGCTCGCTTTTTTCATTTCGCCACAAGCGCCTTCTTTGCCTTTCATCATCGCGCCACATGCGCTTTCCATGCCTTTTTTCATTTTACTGCCATCCATCATGCTGCCGCATTTTCCTTCGCCGCATTTGCCTTCAGTAGTTTTTTTTGTCTCGCCACAAGACCCTTCTTTGCCTTTCATCATCGCGCCACATACGCTTTCCATGCCTTTTTTCATTTTATCGCCATCCATCATGCTACCGCATTTTCCTTCACCGCAAGATGCTTCAGTTGCTTTTTTACCCCAAGGTTTAACGGTATAGCCGGCAGCATTATCTGATTGCGCAACTTGCATATAGCCATCAGATAATTCTGACATAGCAAATGGGTTAGATTCTGCATTAACTGCTGTTGTAGTAAACGCTGAAACAATTGCTGTCCCCATAGCTGTGGCTAAAGGTGTTTTGTTGAATTTTTTCATTATTATTTCCTAGGGTTGTTAATGTAAGTTATTGTTGTTATTGAAATATAAGAGATGTCTTACTGTATTATTACAGTATGTTTAAATCAAATATCAGTTCTCTGACTATACAGAATAAATAGAGTTTCATCTATAGAGTGAAAATTACCAGTATACATCCCTGTAGGCAAAGCTTCCGCTCCTGCTTACGCCCCTTGCCTACATCCCTGTAGGCAACATGGAAGACGAATAAAAAGATTCGTAAGTTCCTAATCCTCTGTTTTATCCTTAAATTCACATAAGTTTTCAATAACACAGCTTTGGCATCGAGGTTTTCTGGCAATACAAGTATAGCGTCCATGCAGGATTAATAAATGGTGGGCATCTAACTTATGTTGTTTGGGGATCCACTTTTCCAGGTTATTTTCAACGATCAGTACATTCTTGCCTTTTGCTATACCTGTGCGATTGGATACTCTAAAAATATGAGTGTCAACAGCAATGGTGGGTTGACCAAAAGCGGTGTTTAAAATGACATTTGCTGTTTTTCTACCAACCCCGGCAAGGGCTTCCAGTTCTTCTCTGGTTTGAGGAACTTTACCGTCATGTTTATCCAGTAAGCGCTGGCAGAGTTTAATGATATTTGCGCCTTTGGTATTAAATAAGCCGATGGTTTTTATGTAGTGCTTTAATCCTTCTTCACCTAAATCCAGGATGGCTTGCGGGGTGTTGGCGACCGGGAATAGTTTGGCGGTTGCCTTATTAACACCTTTGTCGGTTGCCTGGGCGGATAATACCACGGCAATAAGTAACTCGAAGGTACTGGTATAGTGCAATTCAGTTTCTGGATTAGGGATGGCTTTGGCTAAACGATCAAAAATAGCCAGACGTTTTTCTTTATTCATTATCAACTTTACAGACGGTTATTTTAACATTGGAAGCAAGGCTTCAGCCTCACTTTCAATACGCATTATGACAACATGTTTTTTAAATGCGCTAAACTGGCTTTGCCACGCTGTTTAATCATCTCGGGGTCTAATTGCTTTTTATTACTCCATTCTAAATCTTCCTCAGGTAATTCATTTAAAAATCGGCTGGGTTCGCATTCAGTGATATCGCCATAGCGTTTCCTATGGGTACAATAACTTAAGGTGCAACTTTGTTGCGCGCGAGTAATTCCCACATAAGCCAGTCGCCTTTCTTCTTCTATATTATCGGTTTCAATGCTATTTTGATGCGGCAGGATATTTTCTTCTATGCCGATAAGGAAGACATGAGGAAATTCTAAGCCTTTTGAGGCATGTAGTGTCATTAAGCTGACTTGATCGCCGGCTTCTTCTTCCTGATGACGCTCTAAAATATCCATCAGCAATATTTTAGATATAATTTCAGATAAGGACTTTTCGCTTGCCTTTTCTTTGTCGGCAATACGTTTTAACCATTCAATCAGATCATGTACATTTTTTACTTTACGTTCCGCAGCCGCTTGAGTTTTACTGTTTTCATTTAACCAGGCTTCATAATTTATTTGTTGGATAAAATGATCTATGACCGCAAAGGTATCGCCTTTTTCTATTTTATCGGCAGTATCAAGTACCCAGTCAGCAAATTTTGTTAATCGCTGAATGGATTTTTCAGGTAAATGTTGGGTTAAACCCAGCTCAAAGCAAGCGGCAAATAAACTGATTTGTCGTTCGTTGGCATAAGCACCCAGCTTTTCCAGCGTGGTGGGGCCAATCTCACGTCTAGGGGTGTTGATGATGCGGAGTAGGGCGGCATCATCGGCTTGATTAACAAATAAACGTAGATAAGCCAGAATATCTTTGATTTCGGAATAAGCAAAAAACGAGGTGCTGCCACTGATAAAGTAAGGCACGTTGTTTTCTCTTAAACCCCGTTCAAATAGACGTGACTGGTGATTGCCTCTATACAAAATGGCATAGTCAGAATAGCGACCGCCATGTCTAAATTTATGATGAATAATTTCGGAAACAATTTGAGTCGCTTCGGTGCGATCATCTTTATGACTCAGCACCCGTAAAGGCTCACCAAAGCCTAAGTTACTCCATAGTTTCTTTTCAAAAGCATGCGGGTTGTTAGCAATTAGATGATTGGCAACTTTGAGTATACGTCCGGTAGAACGGTAGTTTTGTTCCAGCTTTACCACTTGCAGGCGAGCGTAGTCTTTTTCTAATTGCGCCAGATTCTCCGGTTGAGCGCCACGCCATGCATAAATCGATTGGTCATCATCGCCTACCACGGTAAAACGTCCTAAATTACCCGCTAATAATTTAACTAATTGGTATTGGGTGATATTGGTATCTTGATACTCATCTACCAGTAAATAACGAATCTTATTTTGCCATTTTTCTAAAATTTCAGGGTGTTTTTGAAATAATAAAACCGGCAGTAAAATTAAATCATCAAAATCGGCGGCGTTATAGGCTTTTAAATTACGGGTAAAATCAGCGTAAATCCGGGCGATAAGAACATCTTCCTCCGTTGCATGGCTAATGGCATGTTCAGGTGTGATAAAAGCGTTTTTCCAGTTACTGATTTGTTTGTTATAACTTTCAACCGCATCAATATCGTAGTCACTCGAACCATGAGCAATTAAATTGCGCAGTAAGGTCAGTTTATCTTGTTCATCAAACAGCGTCAGCCCTGATTTGTAGCCTAAGGCTTTATGTTCTTTACGCAGAATATCCAGGCCCAGTGAATGAAAGGTGGATACCCGTAAGCCTTTGCCTTGGGAATCATCCAGTAGCTTACTCACACGTTCTTTCATTTCCCGGGCAGCTTTATTGGTAAAGGTCAGCGCTGCAATATAGCGTGCCGGGGTACCTTGCTGGATTAAATAGGCGATTTTTTCAGTAATTACCCGGGTTTTACCACTACCCGCCCCCGCTAAGACCAGTAGAGGACGGTCAATGGTTTTGACAGCCGCTTGTTGTTGAGGGTTTAGTTTTGCCATGAATAATGAGTGATTGATTTTTCATTGTTCCCCGCATTTTATGGGGGAATATGTCTTGGACGTTTTTCCCGGCTGAAATACGGGAGCGTTTCAGTCTGGTTTATTTACTTCGATCTAATTTTCTATAGGAAATAGCTTCACTTAAATGGGGAATTTCAATGTTTTCAGAATGGGCTAAGTCGGCAATGGTTCTGGCAAGCTTTAAAATACGGTGATAAGCACGGTGAGATAAACCAAATTGATCCATGGCTTGTTCTAAAATTTGATGACCTTGTTCCGATAATCCACAAAACTGTTTAACTTCTTTGACAGAGAGTGCGGCGTTTACCTTGTTTTGGCGCAGCATGGCGATGTGACGTGCTGCAATCACCCGCGATCTAATTTGCTGGCTAGTTTCTTCACCCTCGGGCGAGCCTTTACGCAATACCTCATGTGAAACACGCGGTACTTCAAGGTGCATGTCGATACGATCAAGCAAAGGACCTGAAATTTTAGCTCTGTATTTTGTGACTTGCTCAGAGGTACAATGACAACGCCCTGAAGCATCGCCTAAATAGCCACAGGGACAAGGGTTCATTGCCGCAATCAACTGGAATTTAGCTGGAAAATCAGCTTGGCGGCTGGCACGAGAAATAGTGATATGACCGGTTTCCAAAGGCTCGCGTAATACCTCTAATACCTTGCGATCAAACTCAGGTAACTCATCTAAAAATAAGGTGCCGTTATGTGCCAGAGAAATCTCGCCTGGCATAGGGTTGCTTCCACCACCCACTAATGCAGGTGCAGAGGCAGTATGATGGGGGGCACGAAAAGGCGGTTTGCGCCAATGACTCAGCTTAAAACCCTTATCACTAATGGATGCAATTGCTGCAGTTTCTTGCGCTTGTTGTTCGCTTAGCTCAGGAGTAATGGTCGGTAGGCGAGCGGCCAACATGGACTTTCCCGTTCCCGGTGGACCCAGCATTAATAAATTATGCGCCCCCGTCGCGGCAATTTCAAAAGCTCTCTTGACATGAAATTGACCTTGCACATCTGAAAAATCCTGGGTCTGATCTGGCGTTTTTTTAATGGCAGCAGGGGCATAGCTTATTAAGGATTTCTGTCCGCTGATATGAGCGCATACTTCAAGCAAGCTGCTGGCAGGAAACAATTCAATTTGATCGATTAAGGATGCCTCTGCACGGTTGTCTTTAGGTAGAATCAGCTTTCGTTGAGCATTTCGGCTATGGATAGCCACCGGAAGGGCACCTGAAATAGCGCGTAATTCGCCACTAAGTGATAACTCACCAATGCATTCATAATGATACAGCTGATTTTTAGGAATTTGAGCGGATGCAGCCAAAATACCCAGGGCAATCGCCAGATCAAATCGCCCGCCTTCTTTGGGTAAATCCGCAGGGGCTAAATTAATGGTAATACGCTGTATCGGGAACTCAAAATGCGAATTTAAAATAGCGCCACGCACACGATCCTTGCTTTCTTTAACTGCGGTTTCAGGCAAGCCTACAATAGAGAGACTTGGGAGTCCATTGGTTATATGTACTTCAATAGTAACTAATGGCGCGTCTATTCCTGAACGACCTCTGCTATATACAATGGCAAGCGACATATAATGTTTTCATTTTTTCTAAGCTATTTTACAAACTGCAATTGCAGAAACAACCTGGTTTTTTTTACAAAAGCCAAGAGACTTTACTTCATTATATTCATGGTAACAAAACAGGAATAAACTAAAAATAGACATTATGTTGAATCAGCACCCTAGGTTCTGTTGACATTTGGTTTTGAATTTAAGAGTTGTATCATTCATAATGA
>CAYMPX010000098.1:0-9772 GCA_964392135.1 uncultured Methylomarinum sp. | reverse complement strand
TACGCAACTGACTTACCTTTTAAATAGGAAAACTGTGTGTAATAGAGATCATTAACATGCATTTCGTTACTTTGAACGACAAAAGCAATAGAGTCCCCTATGAGTCTTGTTTTTTGTGTCAGTATCTCTGTAGCGGAAGAGCAAAGGTTGTAACTGCCACTGATTAAAGCAATGACATTTTGTTTTTTCTTGAATTTTTGTTTTAAGGCGGCGGATAGCCAATGAATATCTTCTTTGGTTATCATTTCCTGTGAATACAGGTCAATAAAGATTAAATCTTTGTAGTTTGAAATTTTGATTTTTCCATTATTCATTGGTAAAACTCACTTTTGCTTTGTAAGCAAACAATTACAAAAAATAATAGTACCTTACTTTTAGAGTGCGACCTAATTTTTTTCTGATTTAAATCTGAATCCGTGACTTGTGCCATAGTGAAGTCATAAATTCAGCTTGAAGCTTTAAAAAAATAATTGGGCGTACCTTTGCTAATACCCGATAGGTTAAGGTGTTGGAGGGAATGTGTCAGGGAAAGTGGGATTAGATATTCCCGGTATGCTGGGTAAGTCTCCTCTGCCATTACCTGCTTTAAGCTGGGCTTTCATGCCTTTTTCCATATGTTGCGCTATATCGCAATGTACCAGATAGGTATAATGGCTACCAGACAGGATAAAGGTGCCGGTTTTTTGTTGTTGACCATTGACTTCAATATGAAACATACCTTTTGGGTAGAGGTAAGTTGGCAAACCGTGAATCATCCATTGATGACGAATATCATCTTCATTGCTAAAATTAACGGTAATACGGCTGCATGGTTTGACTTGCCATTGATGCTCATTAAATCCAAAAACAGTTCCAGGGTAAGGTTCTGAGTATTTAACCCCGGCTTTAACATCAATAGTCACCTCTTCTGAAATTTCTTTGCAATCTTTGGGCAGGTTACTTTTATTTTCATTCATGACCATTCCATTCATATCCATACGCATATTGCTACCATAGCCACCTTTCATTAATTTGTCCTCAGAACGGTGATGGGAATGTTTGTTGTGTGTAGCAACAGGAGAAACTGCCGTTTTTTCTATGTTTCCCGCAACTGAATATAAGCTATTAACCGTTAATCCCAGTGCAATTAACGTCCCTGTAGAAAGTGATTTTTTATTCATCATTGGTTTTTCCTGCAAATTTCTTAAATAAAGTAAGGGTAACAAGCAAAATAATGATTTGCAGAATTAATATAGCGATTTGGGTGATGTCCATAGACGCGATGCCACTGGATCCGGCTGATTTAAGCGAGCTGTTTTTAGAAATATCACCGTAATGATGTTTATCATCCGATAATTCCCATACAGGGAATTCTTTTTTATAAAAGGCTTCCGTAAAAAAAGGACTCACATCCACACCTTGTAATTTTGGCATGCCGTTATCGCCAAGAAATGATTCAAAAACAATGCTGCTAATGTGCCCACCCGGATAGATTCCATCGGTTGTCACGCCTGATTCATTGTGGTCGTGATATGTCCAGATTCCGGCTCCCATATTATTTAAACCATCATTATGAGCATAGAGTTCGAGATCAACACGTTGAGCAGACCCCAGGGTAAATACATCGCGCTGTATTTGTGCCTCTGGTTTTAGCTTTACCCCGTCAAAATGAGTGGCAGTGGGTTTAAAACCATGAGTATGTAAGGATAATTGCTGATCACCTGCATTTAAAACGCGTAATTTGATTTTTTCTTCAGGTTTTACAACAATCAAAGACTCACGCAAGGTGTAAGGGAATGAGCGACCATTGAGAATAAAATAATTCGCTGTGCGTTCGGTGATGTTGTAATCACGGTTATAGGCTTTTGCTAGCAGTCGGGAATCATTGGCTGTCTGGATAAGGTTGTGTAGCTCTTTATCTATATCTTGATATTGCAAATCATATTCTTTGGCGTAATCCTGTTTAACAGCGACAGACGAGTGACGAACAAAACCTGCACCAATATTAAAGGTTTGTACCCAGTTATCAGGTCGGTTTTCTTCAACAATAAACATACCGATAAGCCCCATTAATATATGGGTGTGTGCCTGGACATGACAATGATAAATCATGGTACCCGCTTGTCTAGGTGTTAGTTGATAAGAGAATTGCTTCCCCGGCATAATTAATTTATTACTGGTTTGAGGAATCCCGTCATTGCCCTCGCCATTTTCTTTTTGAAAGGGATGGTCAACGCCATGAAAATGGATTGAATGCGGAAAATAATGTGAGTTTTCAAGCGTAATAATGACTTTATCACCCTGTTCGACACGAATAGAAGGGGAAGGTAAACGTAATAAAGGGTTGGCCTTTATGCTGGCAAAACTTTCGTTGGACATGCCACGGCTTTTGGGCGCGAAAGTCCAAAAGCCTGGATTAATCCCGGGGGCAATTTTGTAAGTGGTCACCGGGTCTTTTAAATCAGGTGAGTAGCCATTCAGCTCAATGACTTCCAGGCGAATATAAATTTCATCGGGGTCGCCGTCACCGTCAATATCATTGGTTTTAATGACGGTATCAGGCGCTAAATGCGTTTGCATCAGGGTTGCCATAGATACATTATTAGTGCCTTTAACAACAGCCGCTATATTAAATGGATTGTCAGGGTCACAAACGGGGGATGCTGAAATGCTTACATTTTCTATCTGCTGTTGCTCTCGCCATTTTGGGTTGATTGTTTTGGGGCAAAAGGCTTCAACTTTACCTAATAATGTTTCTTTGGTGGAGGGGGGATGATAAACAGCCTGGGATATTGATGGGATACTGATAATAAGCAGTAGGGTAAGGGTATAAACTATTCTGTATAGGTACATGCGGGTAATTAAGTTTTTGGGTGGATACGCTTCTAAGTGGTTACCGTATTTTTATTATACATCGCGCAGTCACAGACGCGGATTTTATAGAAAGTTGATTTCTGTCTGCAGGGAGGTAGGTAAGTGGCGTGAGCAGGTGCGGCACTTTGTTGATAGCAAAGTGATAAAACGGACGCAGGGCTAGTTTCACGGTGCTTCCATGCTGTCATTAAATACAAAGACAAACAAAATCCTGTGCCAGTTGTCAGGCTTATTTCGTGCGCATTCCTTATGTTTTTTTAATGCCAGCCGCCATATTGTTTTGTTGGATCTCCCCTGAACCCTGTGGTAGTCTTATTGGCATCAGGAATACCTACAGTGCTATCAGCGGCTAGAACCATATTTATATATGTGTACCCACCGAGTGCTTTGGCCTTTTTAGCAATTAATGTGGTTAATTCATTAATGTCGTATTTTTTTATTGATGTATATACAACAACGGATACCAATTTGTCTTTATTTGCACTGTTTTTATCTGCATAAAAAGATAATGATATGGGCAGTTTAGTCCCTGAGGGTATGGTTACTGAGTAGCTGCTGTCTTTTTTTACTTGCGTTGTGGTGATTAACTGACCTTTGCTATCCGTAATTTTAATTTCCCCGGATGATTTGGCGTGGCTGCTATTACTCACTTTACCCTTTAGGGTTGTCGCCTGAGAATATTGTTGTATTTTTTGCTGAATAGAAAAGCTTTTTTTACTATTTTGATTGTTATCATTACAGCCATTTAATGCAAGGCTGCATACTAAAAATCCGATTGTTGAAAAAATAGTTTTGTAGTGTTTTATGAAGGATAAGACTTTGATGTTCATGGGTTTCTCTCTTTTTTATGGCTATTGTAACATGGCTTTTTTGTTACTATACTCTGTGTGGTCATTTTATATCGAGCTGGTTTTTATTGAGAGCGGTGACTATCATTAAGCTGATTTTTTAAAGTTAAATCCCAGTGGCAGAATTCCCGTCCTGGTAGACCACGATAATGAAGAGACTGAACCTTTAGTACTGACGCAATCAACTGCCATATTGCAATATCTGGCAGAAAAAACGAAAAAACTAATACCTGAGTCATTCGTTGCAAGAGCCAAGGTTTATGAATGGATGCAGTTTCATGCAATAGATATAGGTTCAACTTTATTCAGTGCATTTTATTTACAACAACGCAGTAACCCCAAACAAGAGCAGGCAGCCGATCAGTTAAGGCAGCGAGTATATGAGTTATACCGGTTTTTTGATCAACAACTGGCTAACAATGCGTTTTTGGCGGGAACACATTACAGCATCGCGGATATTACCGCTTTTCCAGCGGTAATAACACAGGAGAAAAAATTAGCTGAATATCCCAATCTGACCCGTTGGGCGCAACAAATTAAACAAAGACCCGCTGTTCAACGGGGTATGGACGTACCAAAACAGGGGATGAACAATGCAAACCAGGCAGTTATTCTCTCATTCATGAGACCTTATACTTGATGTTCAATTTTTTTAGTATCGACTTCATGCAATCCAGTATATTCAAAGGGATAGATACTATGTATTGCTCGCAGTATCAAGGATACCTCAGCATGAGAAATACATCTATTTTATAGATTGCCTGGCAACTAAAAAAGTCAAGTGATAAAAACTTGAACATCGAGTTATAGAAAACCATCCCATACGATACATAACTTAAAGGTTCATTTAAAAAAGAAGGTTTAGAATAAGCCTAATTGTACCTGGGCAACTTCAGACATCATTTCTCTGCTCCAGGGTGGGTCAAGAACCACTTCAACATTTACTGAATTAACACCGGGCAGGGCGCGGATGCTTTTTTCAACATCGCTTTGGATAACAGGTCCCATGCCGCAACCGGGTGCGGTTAAGGTCATTTTTACATGCACATCATTGCCTTCTTCAGCGGGTTCTACCTTACATAGGTAAACTAAACCGAGGTCTACAATATTTACAGGGATTTCGGGATCATAAACTGTTTTCATCACCTCCCAACAGTTTTTTTCTACCGCAATAGCATCCGTTTCTGAAACCAGCGTGTGTAGCTCATGAGACTCTTTACCCAATGCGTCGGCATCAACACCCGAAATACGCACCATATGACCATGCTCGGTAACGACGGTGTAGTTATCACCCAGAGATTGGTGTATGGTCACTTCTTTCCCTTTACTTAATGTACCGTGATTCCCATCGGGAATCATGATGATATTCACATCACGGGTTAAAACAATTGTTTCTCTTTCTGACATAGTATTTATAACGCTTAAAAGTTTTCTGCATCAATAATTTGGCCGGTAATACCTAAGCTGTCATTACTGAATAAATAGGTGTATACGTCATTTAAACTATCCATTGCCGGTAATAGATCTTTATTTTCAGCAGGAAATAGTTTTTTGCGTAAAGGGGAGTTAATCGGGCCAGGAACTAAGGTGTTAACTCTAATTTTTTTAGCCGCTTCTAATTCTTCGGCAAGGATTTTGGCTAGACCTTCAAGTGCAATTTTAGACACACCATAAGCACCACTGTAGGCTTTGGGTTCTCTTGCCATTGAGTCGCTGGTAAACAGGATTGAGGCATGTTCACTTTTTTGTAATAGGGGGAGTAATACCCGGCTTAATAAAAAAGGGGCGTTCAGGTTGACATTTAAAGTGTGTCCCCAGTCTTTGGTTTCGTGAATTTCTATGGGCGTGTAAGCGCTTAACTCTACCGCTGAATGTAATAGCCCTTGCAACGAACCATAGGCTTTGCCAATTGTTTCGGCTAGTTCCTGGTATTGTGCTTCAGAGGCACCGGCAAGGTCAAAAGGATAGAGAGTGGGTTCTGTTGCGCCCGCATCAATAATCGCATCATAAATTTTTTCTAATTTAGGGATGCTTTTGTCTAATAGAATAATATGAGCACCTTGTTTTGCTAGTGCAAGCGCGGCAGTACCACCTAAGCCGCCGCCAGCACCCGTAATTAAAATAACCTGGTCTTTTAATGACATGTTGCGGTAATCCATGAGGTCAATTGTTCGGGAGATTCAATTAAAACATCAGCGCCCCAATGCGCAGGGTTGTCGTCTTCTTTTATATAGCCGTAGACGGCTGCCAGTGTTTTCATGTTGGCATTCTTGCCTGCATCAATATCATGTAATGCATCGCCAATATAGGCGCATTCTTCGGGTTTGACATTCGCTTGCATACAGGCTGTTAGCATAGGTTCAGGATGCGGCTTGCTGTTTCTGGTGGTGTCACCGCTAATAATGCAAGCAGCACGTGCAGTAAGGTTGAATGCTGAGACTAAAGGGTGGGTGAAACGTTCCCTTTTGTTGGTGACTATACCCCACTTTAACCCTAGAGACTCAATGGTCTGTAATGTCTGTTCTATACCGGAAAAAAAGCGGCTGTGTTCAGCAATATTGTTTTGATAAAATGTCAGCATACTTTCTAAAACTTTGGCTTGCGTCTGTTTATCAACAGGGATACTTTTATCAATCATCACAGCTGCGCCATAAGAGATAAAAGGTTTTATTTTTTGTTTGGGCACTTCATCAAAGCCATGTATTTTAAGTGCCTTATTTAAACAGACAATTAAATCCGGCGCGGTATCCACTAAAGTACCATCCAAATCAAACAACATGCAGCTTAGTTTAAAATCTGATGACATAGGGGGTTATTCAGGGCGTTTGAAGGCGGCAATATAATTAACATCAATGTCTTTGCCTAGTTTAAAGCGTTTACTAAACGGACTGTACTCAATACCCACGATACCTTGTAGTTCGAGTCCCGCTTGCCTTGCTGTTTGACTTAGTTCAGAGGGCTTGATAAAGGTTTTGTATTGGTGTGTTCCCTTCGGTACCATTTTTAAAACATGCTCGGCAGCAACAATCGCTAATAAATACGCTTTAGGTACACGATTAAGGGTTGAGAAAAAAACCATACCGCCCGGTTTTACCATTTTTGCACAAGAGGCAATAATAGAGGCGGGATCAGGTACGTGTTCAAGCATTTCCATACACATTACATGATCAAAGCTTTCAGGCTCCTGTTCAGCCAAGGCTTCCGCACTGATTTTTTTATAGTGTGCTTTAACGCCTGATTCAAGACCATGCAAATCAGCAATATCAATTAAGTCTTCACTTAAATCAATGCCTAGTGCATCTGCACCTTGTTTTGCCAAGCCTTCGGTTAAAATTCCACCGCCACAACCGACATCAACAATACGTTTACCTTGTAAGTCGGCATAACCTTGAATAAAACGGATTCTTAATGGATTAACATCGTGCAAGGTTTTAAATTCACCTTGAGGGTCCCACCAGCGCTCAGCTTGTGAACCAAATTTATCTATTTCGTGTTGATGTACGTTTTCTGCGGCTGTCATAATGTTTGGCTCTTTATAAGTGGCTATAGTTTACTATATTACTAGGTTATTCGCTATTGCTTCGCTATCCCTGATTATGCAAGGAGGGAAGGGGGGAATATCTTAAGTTAGGCAGACACATAAAATAACTTTGACCTCGCCTAGGCTGATACAGGACTGAAGTCCCTTTTTTAATTTTATCGTTGTCTGGTTTGATTCATCCTTTTTTAGCCAAGGTTAAAATAAAATCGGTTTCTATTTCAAGGTCTTGGGCGCGTTGAATGTTATTTTGTATTTCGCCTTTTGCCCGCCATGCAAAGGGGGTCATTTGCAGTAATGCCATGCGCTGTTCCTGGTTGGGTTGTATTTTATACTGCACTCTTTGGCTATCTATTGCTGTAAAGCCTTGGGGAAGGTCTATATCAATGGCGTGTTCTTTGACTTCTTTATAAATAAATTCTTTGAGTTGCCATAAGTGACGAGGGCCGGGAGTGACCAGGAGCAATAGACCGTGACTGTTTAAAATACGTTTTACTTCGGCATCATTAGAGGGCGCGTACACTCTAAGGATGAGGTCGAAAAAATGGTCGCTATAAGGCATGCGCTTATTACTGGCTACGATAAAGTGTGCATTGGGTTGTTTTTTAGCGGCTGCAAATATAGCGTTTTTAGCGATATCTATACCGTGTAAATCAAGTGCCTGGCTGTTGTCACAAAGTGCGGCTATTTGTCGGCTGTAATAACCTTCGCCACAGCCCATATCCAGGATTTTTAATGCGGTATTTTCAGTTCTTTGCTGGTCTATCATGCTGGCAATTGCTTTCGCCATGGGTTGATAAAACTCAGCTTCAAGAAAATTTCTACGTGCACGCATCATGGCGCGGCTATCACCCGGTTGTTTTGATTTTTTGTGTTGTACAGGTAATAAATTTAAATAGCCTTCTTTGGCGGGGTCAAAGTGATGCTTGTTTTCGCAATAATAACCTTGGGAGGGTTGGTGCTGTTTGAGTGCGGATTGGCAGATGGGACAGATGTAAGGCATGGTGTAGATATTAAGAGTAATTGCTTTAATAAGGAAGGATTTTATAACATTAGCGGGTGATTTGCTTTTAAACCTGTTGGCTCATGTTAAATCAGGATAGTTCGTATATTATTAAATTCTCGTTCTTTCACTTGCAAATACTCATATTAATTAAGTTGGCAGCCATAATATTGATCTAAATCATTGAGTCTCTGTGGTGTGCCTATATCCATCCAGAAGCCGTTAAATTGTTCTGCTGTTACTCTGTTTTGTGTCATGGCCAGTCGTAATAAAGGCGCTAGTTTTGTTTTTCCTGGCGCGGTATTTTCAAATAGTTCTGGATGGTAGAGTCCGATACCACTAAAGGTTAAAGTCGGTTTTCCTTGTACCTTGGCAAGTCCATTATTCGATAAGTGAAAATCACCTTCCGGGTGATGTGTCGGGTTTGGAATTAATACTAAATGTGCGAGATCTATTGTTCTGTTATATAACAGTGAAAAGTCATAGTCGTTTGCAATATCGCCATTAACCACTAAAAAGGGCGCATCATTACCGAGTAAGGGTAGGGCATTGATAATGCCGCCTGCCGTTTCCAAGCCGGTATCGCCTTCATCGGAATAAAAAATTTCAGCGCCTAAATAATTACCATTACCTAATGTGCCTTTGATTTGTTCACCCAGGTGGGCAGTATTAATCACTATTTCTTTAAAGCCAGCTGAGACTAATTGTTCGATAGTGTGCTGGATAATCGGTTTACCACCTGCTAATAATAAGGGTTTGGGAGTGGTGTCTGTTAGCGGACGCATTCTTTCGCCTCGTCCGGCAGCTAAAATCATCGCTTTCATGGGGTCTGTTTTTTGTATGCAGGTAACACCGTGTGTTTCAGGTATTGGTTAAAGTCAGATAGTTCCGGATAGTTGTCACAAACTTGGCTGACGTAGTTCATGGTTCTGGGAATATCGTTTAAATAATGGGATTTATTATCACGTAAATGCAGTCGGCTAAAAATACCAATGGCTTTTAAGTGTCTTTGTAGTCCCATTAAATCAAACCAGTGACGAAATATAGTTAGCTCGGTATTGATTAGCCCGAGGTCTGTTATTTTCTGGAAATACAGGGTCATCCATTGTTCTACTTTTTCATCAGGCCATGAAATATAGCAATCACGTAATAGTGAGACCAGATCGTAAGTAATCGGGCCAATCACTGCATCTTGAAAGTCAATGATACCGGGGGAATTTTCTGATAAAACCATCAGGTTTCTGGAGTGGAAATCACGATGTACGCATACCCTGGGTTGTGCCAGTGCGGATGTGATTAAAATTTGGTTGAGCGTTTGTTTTATAGGATCTGGTATGGCTAATGTGAGGTGTTTTTGTAGGAACCAGTCATAAAACAGAGAGAGTTCTCTGCTTAATAAGGCTTGATCGTAATGGGGTAAGTTACTGTTGCGGGGTATGTTTGTTTGCAGAGTGACCAGGCTGTTAAATGCGCTGTGATATAAATCTAAAGCACTATGCTCGCTGAGTTTGTCTAGAAAACAGTGGCAGC
>CAYMPX010000097.1:0-9930 GCA_964392135.1 uncultured Methylomarinum sp. | reverse complement strand
CAGGCACAATCAACAGCCATATTCAGCGCACATTAAGCGTATCTTTTGTATTATCATTAAATATTTACTATCCAAGAGAATTTAACATGAAAAAAATAACAGGTTTAATTTTAGCCATCGCATTAACGTCTGGCTGTGCAATAGACCCCTATACCGGTGAAGAAAAAGTGGCTAACACCGCTTGGGGTACGGCAATAGGTGCAGGCGTAGGGGCTGGCATTGGTGCATTAGCTGGTGGCGGCAAAGGCGCGTTAATTGGCGCAGGGGCTGGTGCTGCCGTTGGCGCAGGCGCGGGGTATTACATGGATCGCCAGGAAGCGCAGTTACGCGCCCGCTTGGAAGGCACAGGCGTTAGAGTTCAACGACAAGGCGATAATCTTAAATTAATCATGCCAGGGAATATTACTTTTGCCACAAACTCATCAAATATCAATAGTAATTTTTATACAATATTAGATTCTGTCGGCATTATCTTTAAAGAATTTAATAATACCAGCATTGATATTTCTGGTTTTACGGATTCAGTAGGTAGCGATTCCAGCAATCAAACACTATCAGAACGCAGAGCTAATAGTGTTGCTAGCTATATTGTAAGAACCGGAGTCCATCACGGTCGCATTCAAGCCAGAGGCTTTGGAGAACGCTACCCTGTTGCCTCTAATCAGTCAGCAATGGGGCGCGCACAAAATCGTCGCGTAGAAATTAGTATCAGACCTAGATAAACGAATTAGCTAACAGGCTCTAGGTAAAAAGTGCCTTTAGGGGAGTCTAAAAATAATTACATCCGGTTTTTATTATTGGAAGTGAGACTTTAGCCTCACTTCCTGCTGCTTACCCTACAAGCATTTTAAAAACAATTAGAAAAATTACCACTGAAAAATATTGCTTTAATCTCTGAGCGGGTAATTTATTTGCCAATTTTGCGCCTATAGGTGCCGTCAAAATACTACAGCTTATAATGCCAAATAACGCAGGCAAATAAATATAGCCTAAACTCCCTGCGGGCAATAATAGATCCTCTCTTCCCAACAGGACATATACCAGTGTCCCCGACAAAGCAATGGGTAAACCGCAAGCACTAGAAATTGCCACTGCATTTTTCATCGCAACCTGTCTTCCCAGCAAATAAGGCACGGTTAACGTCCCTCCACCAATACCTAAAAGAGATGACAAAAAACCAATGCCATTACCCACAAGATAGTCCAGTCTTTTATTCTGTTTTACCTCACGCTGAACAGCGTTTGATGGTAAAGCCATTCGCCATCCCGTGTAAAACAAATAACAGACAAAAAGCCACTTTAATACCTCAGCATCAATCATATCGGCAATAATAGCGCCCACACCCGCCCCCAAAATAATACCTGGCAGCAATCGAAAAACCCTGTCCCACTGAACGGCTCCCAGCTTATGATGACTTATCACCGATGAAATTGAAGTCGGAATAATGGTCGCAAGCGATGTCGCTATTGCCATAATCATAATTTGTTCACTAGGGAAAGCATACACTGAATACAACCAAACCAATGCAGGAACTATAATCACCCCACCCCCCAGACCAAACAAACCCGCGAGCAAACCCGCAACCGATCCTAACAGCATGGTTAATAAAACAAGTTCTAACATTGTTTTACTTTTGATAAAGCCACTCTCACCCCCCCTTTTTTTAAATTTGTATTAGGGAGGTGGAAAAATATAATCATCCAAAATTATCATTGAAACTTGCTTAAGAATGTTCACGAATGATAACAGATACGATGGGGCGCAGTCCTTTAGGCTGCTTATAAAATGCAGGCTAAAGACCTGCGTCCCAGAGAGTTATCCTCGTTATTTTTGTGTACGTTCAGCTTTAAAAATTGGACAATTATTTTTTCATCCCCTCTGACTTTTGGGATCATTGTTTATATTTTTTTAAAAATCAGATCCCATACCCCATGCCCTAAACGTAAGCCACGACGTTCAAACCTTGTCAACGGTCTATAACCGGGGCGCGGACAATAGCTATTATCCATACTGTCATTTTTTAACCCACTGGCAGCTGATAAAGTCCTTAACATCTCTTTTGCATAATGCTCCCAATCCGTCGCAGCATGGAAATACCCGCCCTGTTTCAGTTTTTTCTGTAACAGAACCGTAAAACCTAGGCGTACAATACGACGTTTATGATGCTTTCTTTTATGCCACGGATCCGGGAAAAACAAATGCATTCCAGCCAGTGAATTATCCGGTATCTTCTGTTCTAAAATTTCAATGGCATCATGATGATAGATTCGGACATTGCCAAGTCCTTTTTTCTCAAGTAACAGCATTAAATGCCCTACCCCAGGTCTGTGCACTTCAATACCTAGATAATTTAAATCAGGATTTGCTTCAGCCATATCAGCCAGGCTACTGCCGTTACCAAAACCAATCTCGACAATAAGCGGTGCGTCCCTGCCAAAAACCTGAGCATAATCATATGATTTTTCAGGGTCTAAACAGTAATCATCCCACCGGGTTTCTAATATAAGTGCTTGTCCAGCAGTCGGTCGACCTTGACGAAGAATAAAACTACGAATTCCAGGGTGGGGTTCTTTTATAGGGGAAGTCATTTATGATAAATCTGACGCAGAGAATAAAAAATATTTGCTAGAAAAACAAACCATCTAATGGCGAAGAAGCAGAAGCAAAGCGTTTCTTAGGCATACGTCCCGCTAAATACGCTGCTCTACCTGCCTGAATACCTTTTTTCATTGCCGATGCCATAAGCACAGGATTCTGTGCTGCTGCAATCGCTGTATTCATTAATACACCATCACAACCTAATTCCATTGCCAATGCAGCATCAGAGGCAGTTCCTACACCGGCATCAACCAGTATAGGCACATTGGCATTTTCAACAATGGTTAAAATATTATACGGATTACGAATACCCAAGCCGGAACCAATGGGCGCCGCTAACGGCATCACAGCAACACAACCAATATCCTCCAGGCGTTTTGCCGCAATGGGGTCATCATTGGTATAAACCATGACATCAAACCCTTCTTTCACTAATAATTCAGCAGCAATAAATGTTTCTGCAACATCCGGGAATAAAGTTTTTTGATCCGCTAATACTTCAAGTTTTACTAGCTTGTGTCCACCTAATAACTCTCTACCCAAACGACAGGTTCTGACTGCTTCATCCGCTGTGTAACAGCCTGCGGTATTTGGTAAAATAGTATATTTATCAGGTGAAATAACATCTAATAAATTAGGTTCATCCTTATTCTGACCGATATTGGTACGACGAATAGCCACTGTTACAATTTCAGCGCCACTGGCTTCTATTGCTGCGCGTGTTTCCTCCATATCTTTATATTTACCGGTGCCGACCAGTAAACGAGAAGAAAACAGCTGTCCTGCGACAGTAAAAAAATCATCCTGCCCACCGCCAATCGCTTGTACAATTTCCAGCTGATCATCAAGCTGTAATTTTTTCCCACTGTATTGGTCAAAAGGTAGGATTTCTTTATTTAATTCTATGGCAATACGTTTCCCCGTTAAATCCAGATCAGCTACCACATCTGCAACCACAGTCCCTTCCGTATATTCACGTGTATCGCCGTTTATACTTATTTTCATGTATTTTATTTCCAGATTAATTTTTTACTGTTCTACGTTTTTGTACTGCGACCGCTAAACCTTTAAGTAGTTCGACTGTATCATCCCAACCTAAACAGGCATCAGTAATACTTTGTCCATATTTTAGCGGTTGTCCTGCAACCACATCCTGACGACCAGCTTGTAAATGACTTTCAACCATCGCGCCCATAATACGCTGATCACCACCGGCAATTTGTTCTGCAACATCTGCAGCAACCACAATTTGACGCTGGCATTGCTTCAAGCTATTGGCATGACTAAAATCGATCATAATATTCTGAGGTAAACCAGATTTTTCCAGCCCTTCAGCCACCTTCTCGACATTAACTGCATCATAATTAGGTTCATCATTACCACCACGCAGAATAATATGGGCATCTTTATTTCCAGTTGTGGTAAAAATAGCGGAACGACCTTCCTTAGTGACGGATAAAAAATGATGCGGACTCATTGCCGAATTAATGGCATCTATCGCAACTTTAATCCCCCCATCGGTTGCATTTTTAAAGCCAACCGGACAGGATAAACCCGAAGCCAATTCTCTATGCACCTGACTTTCTGTAGTTCTGGCACCAATAGCGCCCCATGAAATTAAATCTGAAAGATATTGTGGTGTAATCAAATCAAGATATTCAGTAGCAGCGGGTACTCCCAGGTCATTTAAATCTAAAAGTAACTGCCGGGCGACTCGAAGCCCTTTATTGATATTAAAACTCGCGTTAATACCAGGATCATTAATCAGGCCTTTCCAGCCGACCGTTGTGCGTGGCTTTTCAAAATACACTCGCATCACCAGAATTAAATCTTGTTTCAGATCTTCCTTAACTGTTTTTAATAAGCCGGCATATTCATACGCTGCTTTGGTGTCATGGATGGAACAAGGCCCTACAACAACAACCAGGCGATCATCTTCGCCTGTTAATACTTTATGAATATCTGCCCGTGCCTGAAAAATTGTATTTGCGGCGGCTTCAGTCATAGGAATCTCATCATGAACCTGAACGGGTGCAACAACCTTTTTAGTCTCACAAATCCTTAAGTCATCGATATTAAATTTACTTTGCATGGTATTTACTGACAAACGCTTATTGACTATTTCATAGAATCGGTTATTTTAACCGTTTTACTACTTTGAGTGTTATCTAATATTCAATTCGACCCCAAACAGCATGAAATATTCTCATTTAACCTGTCTTAAAAAGATTATTCTTTTAATTAGCCTAATCATCAGCCACAATGCTTTAGCAAATGAAACAGCCATCAAACCGTTCATTAAAGGCTCGTTTAATCAAATACAACAAGAACAGTCCAGTCACCCCTATATTGTGACTTTTTGGTCAGAATCTTGTGCTTTTTGCATGAAGGAGCTGGCTTTATTTGGTCGTCTAATTAGCAGATACCCCAATATAAATATTATATCCATCACCACAGACCCTTTCCTGGATAAAGATACTATTGAACAAATTTTAGCCTCAAAAAACCTGGCAAATGCTCAAAAATGGGTATTTGCTGATAACTATGTTGAGCGACTGTATTTTGATATTGATAAAAGCTGGCGAGGCGAGTTACCGCTAAGCTATTTCTTTGACAAGAATAATAAAATGATTAGGCACTTAGGCATTATAAAAGAACCTGCCCTAATAGAATGGCTGGCAGAACAAAGCACAACCCTTTAAAACAATTACACTTTGCTATCAGGAAGATATATGTCGTTTATCCTTCATTCTATTCAATCCCTTATCATCGCAGCCTTTGGCTTAACTGCATTTTCAGTACATGCAGGGCAATTAGATAATGCGATTACTGTTGAAACAGCAACCAATAATGCAGCAATCCAGTCGCAAAAAAAGATTGACGGCTTAAGTGATAAAACCCGAAAAATGTTAGAACAGTATCGCTCTGCCAGCCACCAGATAGAAACGCTAACAACCTACAATACGCATTTAAAAGACTTGCTATCATCCCAGGAGCAAGAGAAAACCTCATTAGAGCAACAGTTAAAAGAAATAGAAACAACGCAGCGTGAAATTGTGCCATTGATCTTGCGCATGTTGGACAGCCTGGAGCAATTTATCGCATTAGACCTGCCCTTTCTACCGAAAGAAAGAAACCAGCGCTTAAACAAACTTAAACAGATGATGGTCAGAGCCGATGTAACTAATGCAGAAAAATATCGTCGAATTTTAGAAGCCTATCAAGTTGAAAAAGATTACGGCAATACTATAGAAGCCTACCGCGCAGATTTATCCTTGGATGGCATCACCAGCTCAGTTGACTTTTTACGCCTGGGACGCGTCGCCTTGTATTACCAACGCTTTGATGGCAGTGAAAGTGGTTACTGGGATAAAGAACAAAAACAATGGCAAGTATTAGCCAGTGAGCATCGTAATGCCATTCGTAATGGGTTGCGTGTTGCACGCAAAGAAACAGCCCCGGATTTGTTAGCCCTTCCTATTCCGACTGCGGAGGCAGGAGAATGAAATACTTTATCCTTATCTCTTTATTGTTCCTAAGCTCTCAAAGCGTTAATGCCGAGCATCTTGATTTAGATCAATTATTAAGAAATGTAAAAAACACCCAAGGCATTGAAGCCAGAACCAACAAAGTCAGAGAATCCCGATTTCTTGCAGAAAAAAATCAACAACAAAAAAAATTAAAGACAGCACTTGCCTCGCTGGCAAAACAAGAACGCCTGAGTTCCCAATTAAAATCGCATTTGGGCAGTAACGAAGAAATATTAAGCAAACTGGAAACTGAGTTAAAAAACCGCAGTGGCGTGCTGGGTGAATTATTTGGTGTCGCCAGACAAGCGGCTGGCGACTTACAAGCTGATTTAACACACTCCTTAATCTCCGCACAATTCCCTAACCGTGCAAAAAAACTAAATGACATCGCGAATAGCAAAGCACTTCCTACCATAGAGCAGCTCGAAATTTTATGGTTTACCCTACAACATGAAATGACCGAGTCGGGTAAAGTCGTTTTTTTCAATAGAAAAATTCAGGTTTCAGGTACATTAAAGGATGCCAAAGTCATTCGAATTGGTACATTTAATGCGTTAGCTGATGGTGAATACTTAGAGTTCTTGCCTGACACGGCGCGTTTGAACCGCCTTGATAGACAACCGGACAGCCAATATCTGCGCCTTGCTAACGATCTATTTAACCCGACAGCCACAGCACCGATTGCTGTCGGTATAGACCCCACTCGCGGGGTTATTCTCAGTATGCTTATTCAAGCGCCGGATACTGTGGAGCGTATACAGCAAGGGGGGGTTATTGGTTATGTTATTCTTATTATGGGTGCTGCCGGCTTTATTTATGCCATTATCAGACTGCTAAACCTAACCCTGACAGGGAAAAAAATGACGGCACAAATCAATTCAGCAATCGCCGTTACAGACAACCCGCTAGGCCGTATTTTTATTGTCGCCGAGCAAAAACAATCAGCAGACACAGAAAATCTGGAGTTAATTTTAGATGAAGCCATTACCCGGGAAATTCCGCTATTAGAAAAAGGCTTACCGATGATTAAGTTATTAGCCGCTGTTGCACCTTTACTAGGGCTGTTAGGTACAGTCACCGGAATGATTGCGACCTTTCAATCTATCAGTTTATTTGGCACGGGTGATCCCAAATTAATGGCCAGTGGCATATCTCAGGCTTTAGTCACAACCATGCTAGGCTTATGTGTTGCCATCCCATTACTGTTTTTACACAGCCTGGTCGCTTCTCGCAGCCGTATCTTAGTTCAGATACTGGATGAGCAAACTGCCGGGTTAATCAGCCGTCGCACAGAAAAATAACGCATGAACGTATTGGATTCACTACAGCAGTTTTTAGATACTGGCGGTAATGTGCTATGGGTTATTCTATGGGTTTCCATTGCTCTTTGGAGTTTAATTGTGGAAAGGCTGCTGTATTTTAAACAAACTTACCCCGCGCAACAAAGTCTATGGCTACAGGATTGGGAAAATCGCTCAGATAAAAGCTCTCAACAGGCGTTGTTTATTCGAGAGTGTATTATCTCTGAAGCTAAAATCAGCATGGGAAAAACCGTACCAATCATTAAAATGCTGGTTGCCTTATGCCCTTTATTGGGGTTGCTCGGTACAGTCACCGGCATGATTCATGTCTTTGACGTGATGGCTGTGACCGGTACAGGCAATGCCAGAGCAATGGCTTCCGGTGTTTCTCAGGCAACCATTCCGACCATGGCTGGAATGGTCGTTGCCATCGCCGGGCTTTATTTTAGCAAACTGATTGAACAACGCGTCAATGAAGAAACCCATCACTTAACAGATTTATTACAATATCACTAATATTATGAGTCGCAGATCGAACCGTTCAAATAGCGAACAAGCAGCCGATATTGATATGACACCGATGCTGGACATCGTGTTTATTATGTTGATTTTTTTTATTGTCACCACCTCTTTCGTCAAGGAGTCGGGTATTGATGTCAATCGCCCAACGGCTCAAACAGCCACTCGAAAAGAACAAGGCAATATTATTGTATCAATCAAACCTAATGGTGATGTCTGGATTGATAAACGATTAGTTGATGTTCGTGCAGTCAGAGCCAATGTCGCTCGATTACATGCAGAACAACCACTAGGTTCTGTAGTGATTGCTGCCGACAAGGAAACCAAAGTAAAAATCTTAACCCAGGTCATGGATCAGATTCGTTTGGCAGGTATTATGAATGCCTCCATTGCCACCGAAACCGAATCAAAGTGAAGACGTTTTCTATTTCAGCCCTTTCTGGCATTATTATTTCGTTAGCGCTATTTTGGCTGATGCAAACCATGATCAGCAATAATCAGCAAGGCTTTAAAAAAACTACCCACTTGCAGATGACGGAATTTATACGCTTAAAACGGGAGACTAAGCTACAAACAAAAAGCAGAGAAATCCCAGATCAGCCACCACCCGAAAAACGCCCCCCTCCTCCAAAAATGCAAATGCAACAAGTGCATGTCACTCAAACAGTAACCCCTCAGATGGATATGCCTAAGCTGGATATTCCATTGCAAACAGATGCCTTTAGCGGCTCTTTAGTTGGCGGCTTACAGATGAACACCGGAGCAATAAGCAGCAATGTTATACCTTTGCTTCGCATCCCGCCTCGATATCCTATGCGGGCTGCCAATCGACATATTGAAGGCTGGGTAAAAATTGAATTTACTATTACCGAGCAAGGTACTGTAAAAAATCCCCTGGTGATTGATGCTCAACCCAGTAAAATATTTAATAGAGCGGCGCTACAAGCGATCAAGCGCTGGAAATTTAAAGCAAAAATCATTGGTGGCGAAGCTTTTGAGCAGCGTGCGATACAAGTACTACAATTTAAATTAAAAAAATGACTCGTTTAATCATGCTTGCTTTATGCTTGTCTTTGCTATCACCCGCTTTCGCGGGTAACGAAGACCAATTACCCAGAATATCGCCCTGGTTATATAAAAAACTAAGCAAAGCCGAACAACTTATTACCAAAAAATCTTACCTTCAAGCGGAACAGACATTAAAAGCAATTCTTGCCGATGTTAAAGACAAAAGTTACGAGCAAGCGACTATATACCGCAGCCTATCATCGGTTTACACTCTAAAAAATCAATATCAAAAAGCGGCGATAAGCTTATCTAAAGCTATAAGCTTGAATGTTTTACCAGAACAACAGTTACAACAGGCTATTTTAAATTTAGCCCAGCTTTATATGGCAACAGACCACTACCACAAAGCCATTCAAACATTAGAGCCATGGCTTGCCCGCAATACCACAGCAGACGCTAAAATCAATGTGCTAGTTGCCAATGCGTATGCACAGTTAAAAAAGTACGCTAACGCCTTACCCTATATTAAAAAAGCGATTAACAGCACAAAAAAACCTGAAGAGTCATGGTATCAATTAAATTTAGCTTTATTTTATGAATTAGAAAATTATCCGGCGGCAGCAAAGCTCTTAACCACATTAATAAAACACTATCCGGATAAAAAACAATACTGGCATCAATTAGCCTCTATTTATCAGTTGATGCAGCAATACAAAAAAGCCACATCTATTAATCACCTTGCCTACAAGAAAGGCTTTATCTCTAACGAAAAAGATATTCTGGCACTGGCTCACTTATTTTTATACATAGGAATGCCCTATAAAGCTGCCAATTTACTAAAAAAAGAAATT
Source organism: uncultured Methylomarinum sp. (assembly GCA_964392135.1). Taxonomy (GTDB): domain Bacteria; phylum Pseudomonadota; class Gammaproteobacteria; order Methylococcales; family Methylomonadaceae; genus QPIN01. Next base: position 123 of record CAYMPX010000097.1, on the reverse strand, counting down.
ACTCAAAAAAGAATCACCCGTAACTCAAAGAACTGGGCGCTGTTAGCGCGTGCATGGACAATGGCAAAGGAGTTTGATCATGCGGTTAAAGCGCTGGAAACTGCCTCCAGACTTAATAATAAA
>CAYMPX010000096.1:0-9963 GCA_964392135.1 uncultured Methylomarinum sp. | reverse complement strand
ACATAAGCCCAACGAGAATTAGCAGGATCAAAGTCAATAATATGAGCGGCAGTGCCTGTCTCAATTTCACCGACTATTTTATGGGTTTTACTATTGATAAATACGGCTTTAGATCCTGTTCCACGACCGTATTTACCCCGTGCTGCCACCCCAATCAAATCATCCATACTGTCAATTTGATACGTGGGTTTTGCAGGTAACGTACTTTCATCCTTAACATACACTTTTAAAGAGGCTTTCATCTCTTTAATCGTCCACGCGGGGTTAGCCAGTTTAGGCGTTGCTTGCAGATGTTTGACCATTGAACGAATGTCATCATCCTGTAATTTCCCAAAGAATGGAGGCATTAAGGTTTCAAAACTGCCTACCATAATCAAGGTGCGTAAGGCCGTAGGACTACGCCCTTTTAGAGTCTCTGAATTTAATGCCGGCGCTAAATACCCTCCATGGTCAGAGCCATGACAACTGGCACAATTATCCTCATATAATTGATGCATATCAGAGCTGGCTTGTACACTACCCACTAACAAAAGCACGCCAACAGCACTTGCTAAAATGGAACGATTAATTTTTATTATTGTTTTTTTCATAAATTCCTCTCTACCCCTAAAGTAACGCCCCTATAATAACCTTAAATACACACACAACAAAAAATATTACTTTAGGTGACTTTCTTATCTTGAGAGTGAAAAAAGCTCTATCAAATATAAGGCTATGCGAAGAGAAGACTCCCGATACTCTTCCTTCTTTAAGCGGTGTTTTTTCATAAATAAGATAGCATCAGATTAATAACCATACAAAATATAAGTCATTATTTTTTAAGATATTTCATTACGCGCTGTGCTATGATTTACACTTATGTGCCGTATTATTATGGTACATAAACCAATCATAACCATTTATATCAAGGTAAAACGTCTAATGACTTCATTGAAAAAATTAGTATTAGCTTTATTCATCAGCTCTGCAATGCTTGCCGCTGCACCCACTGTAGTTGCAAAACCAGCGGGTAAAGTGGCAAACCAAACACAAGCTGAAGTTGCTCAGTCACTTGACGATACTATTACTGCTGCCGAAACAGCTTTAGCAGCAGTACAAAACGGTACGGATAAAAAAGAGACTATGGCTCTTTTCAAATCAACAAAACAAACGGCTAAAACAATTGAAAGCAGCGTTGTGCTAGCCGATCGTGACAGAGCTCTAAATAGAGTAATGAAAGCACGTTCAGCCTATAAAAAAGGCAATATAGACGTAGCAGAAAAATTCATGCTTGAAGCTGTTGAACGTTTCAAAAAAGTAAAAGCTAAATACCACAACTTCTAAAGTATATTGCTCCGGCAATCTATTTCAGACGAGTTGTACCGAACTCACTGTTTTCTACAGTTGAGTTCGGCTTCCAAGGTATAAACGACGCAATACTCAGCACCGTCTTCCTGCGCAAAACCCAAGTATTACAACACATCCTTTAACGCTTGCTCTAAGGTTTTAAATTTAAATTCAAAGCCTGCTTGTTCAAGATGTACTGGGAAAACGCGCTGACCACCTAATAATAACTCTGACATTTCACCCAACAGCATTTTTAAAAAAAATGCAGGTACGGGTAAAATAGCCGGTCTGTTCAAAATGCTTGCCAATGTCTGGCTAAATTCAGCATTAGTAACCGGTTCTGGCGCTGTCGCATTAAAAACTCCGTGTAAAACTCGCATTTCAAGCAACTTAGCTACAATAGCAATATAATCCGTGCGGTGTATCCAGGACATCCATTGCTTACCATCCCCCATGGAACCACCCAGACCCCATTTAAAAGGCAGCAATAGTCGCTTAATGAATCCCCCGTCATCACCAATAACCAAACCTGTTCTAATAATACAAACTCTTACCCCCCATGTTTCAGCTTCTAACGCCGCAGCCTCCCATTCAGCACAAAGTTGATGAGAAAACTCGACATGCCCAAGAGATTCTTCATTTACTTTTATATTGCCTCTATTGCCATAAAAACCAACAGCTGAACCGCTAATTAAAACTTCCGGTTTTTTATCCGCCGCTTTGATATAAGCGATCAGTTGTTTCGTGGTATTGATTCGACTATCCAATAAAACCTGTTTCCTTGCAGCACTCCATCTGGCATCGGCCACACCCTCGCCTGCAAGATTTATGATAGCATCAAAGACATCGGATGCAGTCAACTGTTCAAGCGTATGAATTGCCTGAACAGACTCTCCACACAATGCTGCCACTTTATTTGGTCTTCGACTTAGAACAGTCAACTGATGATGGTTATCCTGTAAAAAATGACATAAAGTCTTCCCTATAAAGCCCGTACCACCGGTAACTAAAATCTTCATTATTTGACTCCTCCCCAGATAATAGACTTCACATAGTCATGGATGCAGCCTTTCTATCGGTTGGTTTTTTACTGCATGGATGCAGGCAAAATCAACTGGCTATAAAATCCCCATCCGTAACCAGGCAAAGTATAATGAACTTTTTATAGATCAGTAGACTAAATATATAGAATATATTTCAATTTTTTATTTATGAAAAGCATTTCGGTATGAGAAAAGTCTGAATTTATCTATTAAAACTTTAACTCGTCAGCCCCTATCATCAGTACAAGAATACATAATGGATCTAACTCAAGAAAAAATAAATGGCTCCAATATCATTTTTGTTAAGGATGAACGTATAGATGCGCATAATTCAGCAGAACTGAAAGATTTTATTCTGCACTTAATTGAGCAAGGTGATTGTAATATTATTGTGCAATTAGAACAGGTACGATTTGTTGACAGCTCAGGCTTAGGCGCATTGTTATCCGGTTTTAAACATGCCGAGGCAAAATCAGGAAAACTCGCATTATCCAATTTGCAAACTCAGGTTTTATCCATGTTTGAATTAACTCGATTAAACAGAGTATTTGAAATATATATCGACCTTAACGAGGCATTTGAAAGTGAGAGTCAGGAGTAAATTATGAATTCTGCATCTAATTTTCAAGTTGATGTCATCATCCCTACACAAACAAAATATCTTAAGCTGATAGGCAGTATAGGTGAACATATTGGTAATGATCTGGAAAATTTTTCAGGTGACAAAGAAGCATTAGCCTATCATTTAAATCTGGTATTAACTGAAGCAACCAGTAATGCAATCAGACACTCAAATTCTGATGACCCCAAGGACACCGTTAGAATTAACATAGACATTCAGGATCAACAGTTAGTCATCAAAGTTTATGATCATGGTCAGGGCTTTGATCTTGAGACCGTTCCCGAGCCTGACTTGAATCATCCTAAAGAAGGCGGTATGGGACTGTTTTTTATAAGGACGCTAATGGATTCAGTTACTTATAGAAAACTGGATGATAATAATATTCTTGAAATTAGAAAAACACTCAGTTAACTGCGGAATCTACAATAGATAGATATGACTAGTCAAAAAGATAAAATCTGGCTCAATACTTTTCAAAAAATAATACGGCGCAGTTATAATCCACCGGACTATGCAGCCATATGGCAAAAATATCAACATGTTTTTTCGCCAAATTACCAAAGTGTAATGCCTCCTCGTTATGCGGTCAGTGATATTTTTTCCATTGAAAAAACTTTAAGTACAAAAGAAGCACAAGTTAGATTATTAAACCCGGGGAAAACAAAAAATCACTACAGACTTCATTTTTATACGCTTGAACAACGCTATTTAGATGACTATTTTCCGATATTGGGGAATTTAAATTTACGCGTTATAGACCAGATCCAATTTCCTTTATATATAGAGGGAACGCAAGTGTTTATTAAAAGTTTTACTATTACTGCGGCTAAATCACAATGCGCATCGTTTAGTATTTTAAGGTGTCGACTATTAAATATGATACAAGCCCTATTGAATGAAAAAGTCGAAAATGACCTGCTTAACAGTCTACTGATTTTATCCGGTCTTTTGTGGCAAGAGATTGATGTATTAAGAGCCTACCGGAATTATTATTTACAACTTGCTTACAAAGTCACTCAAGATAGCTTTCATAATGCCTTAATCAGCAATCCAGATGTTGCATCGTATTTATTTAAATATTTTGAAGCGCGCTTTAGACCCGTCCCCGAATGGGAAGACAGCCTTGTTAGAGAAGAACAGGCATTATTTCCTTTGCGAATAAAATTACTGGAACAAATAGAAGCCGTTAGCGATATTAATCATGATCGTATTTTACGTACGCTGTTTAACCTGATAGATGCCACTGTACGCAGTAATTTTCATCTCAGACGTGATTTAAGTGACTATTTTATTGCTTTTAAAATAAATAGTTTAGGGATTATAGATATGCCCGGACCTAGACCACAAAATGAAATTTATGTGCATGCGGTCAATATGGAAGGTATCCATTTACGGGGTGGAAAAATATCCAGAGGAGGCATACGCTGGTCAGATCGTATTGATGATTTTCGCACTGAAATTCTGGGCTTAATGCAGACCCAGATGAGTAAGAATGTGTTAATTATCCCTCAAGGCGCCAAGGGAGGTTTTATTGTAAAGCAAGAGTGTGATGCTGCCTGTGTTAGACATGCAGGCAAAACGGCTTATATTACTTTTATCCAGGGCTTATTAGATTTAACAGACAACTATATCCAGGACAAAGTGAGCCGACTTCCTGGTATTGTCAGTTATGACGATCATGATCCTTATCTGGTGGTAGCGGCTGATAAAGGTACTGCACAGTTCTCCGACATTGCTAATTCAGTCGCAAAAAAATACAACTATTGGTTAGCGGATGCTTTTGCCAGTGGCGGAACAACAGGCTATAACCATAAACAATTAGGTATAACAGCGAAAGGCGCCTGGGAAAGTGTAAAAAGACATTTTCGTGAGCTAGGAAAAGACATTCAGCAACAACCTTTTACTGTCATAGGCATAGGCAGTATGGATGGCGATGTATTTGGCAATGGCATGTTACTATCAAAACAGATACAGTTATTAGCGGCTATCAGCGGTAAACATATTTTTATTGATCCGCAACCCACGGATAGTCAAAATGCCTTTGTTGAGCGCAAACGTTTATTTGAGTTAGCCGGTTCCAGCTGGAATGATTATAACCGTCAACTCATTTCAGCAGGAGGCGGTGTTTTCAGACGTGATGATAAAAACATCCCTGTTTCCAAGGTACTGAAAAAGTGGTTGGGAATACCCTACAAAAGGGTCGATGGAGAAACACTGATACGTTATTTACTTAAAACCCAGGTTGACCTGTTATGGCTGGGAGGTATTGGTACTTATGTTAAGTCCAGTGCAGAAACACATAGCCAGGCAGGTGATAGAAATAATGATTCAGTGCGTATAAATGCGACTGAGCTAAACACCCCAGTCGTTGGTGAAGGCGCAAATATGGGCTTCACCCAAAAAGCACGTATTGAATATGCGCTGTCAGGCGGGCGAATTAATACCGATGCCATTGATAATTCAGCCGGGGTGGATATTTCAGATCATGAAGTAAACCTGAAAATCCTGCTGATGCGCTTGTATGAAAAAAATAAAATCAGCAATTATCAAACACTTTTTAATAGCCTTACTGAACAAATTTGTCAGTCAGTATTAGCGAACAACTATAAACAGGCGCTCTGTTTATCAATGGAGCAGTTACGTTCTGAGACACATTTAGCGGCTTATATGCAATTAGCAGATCACCTGGAGGCATCAAATTATTTAGATAGAAACACAGAATCTTTTGTACAGACTAAGGAATTGATGAGCAGACATGCTCAAATATTGACCCGTCCGGAACTTGCTGTATTAATGGTTGCCAGCAAGATGTATTTGAGCCAGCAAATGTTGAAGCAAAATGACTTTCTGAAGTCTGGCTATTTTGAACAGTATTTACTGGCTTATTTTCCAGAACAGATCACTGGAAATTATAAAGAGGATGTTTTAACTCACCCTCTAGCCAAAGAAATTAAAGCAACCTGCATCAGTAACAAGATCATCAATCAAGCGGGATCTCTGTTTTTGCAACTAGACTCAGAGTATGAAAACAATCTACTCAATGGTAGTTTGTGTTATTTAACCTTTGATCAGGTCATTGAGGCAGATAGCCTAAGACAGCAGATTTTTGAACTTGATAATAAAATCCAGAGCAACCTGCAATATGCGGTATTACAAGTCATTGAAAAAACATTACTTGTTTTTTGTAAATGGGCATTGATTAATGCAAAAGAAATCGTTCCCTCTGAAGAAACGATAGATTGTTACAAAATGTACTTTAAGGAATACCAGTGCCTGTTTCAAAAAGATTTAATAAAAGATCTGTCATATACGGCACAAATCGAACACTACCGACAAGCAGGTATTAATCAAACACTGGCTGAAAAAATCAGTTTTATTGAAAGTATAGAAAACTTTCCTTTTCTGGTGACCTTAACGGCTGAAACAGGACAGACATTTACTCATATTTTATTTATGTATAGAGACACCAATGTATTTTTAAGCCTTGATCAAGTCTATCGTTATTTAAGCGAAATTCAGCTACAAGGTTATTGGGACAAAAAAGTATGCCTGGAACTGCAAAACGGTATGAGGCATATCACCGGGAAAATCATTAAAGAAAGGGTAAAAACAGAACAGACAAATGCTGAATATTTTTCTAACAAAACAAGAAAAAGGAAACTACAGCAATACCAAACCCTTCAACAAAAAATAAATACCCTGTCATCACCCGATTTAATACCTTATATTGCTTTAAAAGAGACACTAGCTAATTTACTTTAGGGGCTATGTGAAAATAAGGAACGTGCATGAAATAACGTATGCTTCTTAATACGGGGCGCAGGTCTTTAGCCTGCATTATAAAAGACGGACTAAAGATCTGCATCCCAAAGTTGTCGAAATTATTTCATGCACATTCCCAGCACATCCTATAAGAGCGGAAGCTCTTACAATCAGTAACACTTTATCGGCGTTTAAAAATCATTAGCGTCACATCATCTTTAAATGATTCGCTTTGACAAAATATTTTTAGTTGTTTGATAAGTATTTCAATAATCGCTTGTGGTGACTGATTGGCGTGTTTATATAAAATGTCACAGACAGCGTCTATTCCAAAAAAATCACCAGCAGGATTTTCAGCTTCTGTGAGTCCATCGGTATAAAGCAAGATCAAATCCCCCGGTCTCATTTCAATCGATTTTTCTTCAAAATGCACATTTTTACGCACCCCTAAAATCAATCCATCCGCATCTAATTCTGTACATTGCAGTTGATTGTATTTTAGCAATAATGGAAGCGGATGACCCGCATTAGCAAAATATAATTGACCGGAGCTGATGTTGTACTGCAAATAGAATAGCGTAATAAAATAATCGGCTGTATCCAGATCCTGATAGAGAAAATTATTTAAAACATCTAAAGTTTCAGCGGGTTTTCCTGCCCAGTTGGACTGAGTACGAATTGCGCTGCGCGTTTCTACCATGAATAAAGCCGGACCAATTGAGTGACCTGAAACATCAGCCATCACTATATCCAGATTGTCTTTATCTCTAAAGAAATAATCAAAATAATCGCCACCTACTTTGTCAGCGGGCAAGCAAAACCCTACGACTTCAAAATCATCCGTTTTAATTGCTGCTGACGGAAACAACGATGACTGTATCCGTCGGGCAATATCCATTTCACTTTGTGCATAAGCCAGATTAACTTGTGCCTGACGGATTTTTTGTTCTGTTTGTTTTCTGACAGTAATATCATGTATGAAACCGCTAAATATGAAGGCATTACCTAGTTTTAACGGGGAAATACTCAGCTCAACAGGAAATTCAGAACCATCTCTACGAACGGCAACATGCTCAAGCAATTTGTTTAAAATAGGCCCTTCACCACACCGAAGATAATGGTCTAGTCCCTGATTATGTTGCCTGCGAAATCGTTCTGGAATAATCAAATCTTCAAGACGTTGCCCGATTGCTTCCTGTTTTGTCCAGCCAAACATCTTTTCTGCATGATGATTCCAGTCATTAATCATGCCATAGGAGTCCATAATCACAATAGCATTCAATGCACTTTCAATAATCAGCCGGGTACGTTTTTCACTATCTATCAAGGCATCCTGGTCGTGTTTTTTTGCTGTAATATCATGATCTACACCCCGCCATTTTATTAATTTCCCTGCACTATTAAGAATGGGTAGACCGGTTGATTCCGTTACAACTATTTGACCATTTTTATGTCGATAATGGTTGCATAAAGCATAAAATGGGTTATGGTTTGCCGCATTAATTTGTAAATCGGATTTATCTTCCGCCGTTAATAGTTCCGTATAATGCTTACCAATTACTTGTTCGGGCGACATACCAAGAATTGTTTTTACCGCCGTACTACTGTAAATATAGTAGCCTTCCTGATTTTGTTCCCATAGCCACTCACCCGTCATTTCTGCCATCTGCCGAAAACGTTGTTCACTTTCTATTAAGGCATCTTCTACCTGTTTTCGTTGTGTTATATCTTCTTCAACGGCTAAAAAATTAGTGATTTTTCCGAGCTTATCTTTGACCACGCTAATGCATTCATAAACCCAGTAAATATCTCCATTTTTCTTTTTATTACTTAGCTCACCTTGCCAGGCTCCCGTTGCAAACAGGGTTTTCCACAGCTCACTGTATTGTTCATCGGAAGTGTTTCCAGATTGCAAAAATTTCGGATTATGTCCAATCAATTCTTCCTTTGAATAACCGGTCAGTTGTATGAATTTGGGGTTAACATATTCAATCGTTCCACGGGCATCAGTAATCATCACCGCACTGGCGCTTTGCTCAACAGCTGTTTGCATAATCAATAAATTTTTAATTTTCTGCTGATTAAAGTGACTCATCTGCATAGGCTGGTGCTTTTTCATCATTCAAAACAGATAAGGGTAAGCCGCATCAAAGTTATATACTTTAGCCGATGGATTAAAATCGGGGGGTATCCAGACTTGTTTTTCTTGTTTACATAGATAAGTGGCAAGCCATATCGCTTGATGACGAATAGGTTTTATAAATGCATATAATTTTCCATTCGGTAATTCAGCCACATCACCTAAAGCATAAATATTCTCATCATTTGTTTGTAGTGTCTGATCTGTTTTAATACCTCTTCCCGTTTCCAGTCCCGCATCTACAGCTAATTCTATTCGTGGCTTAAATCCACAGGAAACGATAATTCCATCATATTTGTTGTGACTCGCATCCGTTTTAACTAACACTTTTCCCTGTTGCTGTTGCTTTTCCAACCCATTGATAACCTGATTTAAACGAATATCAACCCCGGACGATTGCATAACAGTAAATAATGTTGCTGAGTCTTCTGCCACTAATTGCCTTTCCATTAACCGATCCATGACATGAAAAAGACTTACTTTGTCTCCAGCCAACACAAGATCAGAAGCAACTTCACAACCAATTAAGCCACCGCCAATAACAGCCCAGTCTGGTCGCGTGTTTTTTTTTAAGAAACCCTGTCTGAATTTTCGTAGTATTTTTAAATCAGCTAGACTATTTAACACAAAAAAATTGTCTTTATAAGGCAAGAATGGAGGAGGTATAAATGCAGCTGAACCCATTGCAAGAATGAGTTTGTCGTATGCCAGTGTTTCAATTTCGTCTATTCCTTTCACACTGACACGTTGTTCACTACGATGAATAGCCGTGACTTCTACGCCACTAATGACACAGATATTAGTGTCTAATATCTCGCTGAATGATTTTAAGATGATGCTCTGTTCTATATTCTCATGACTAAACCCTAAAGAAAGCATGGGTCTGGAATAATAATCCGTGCTTTCTTTTGTTAACAGAGTAATTTTTGTATCCGCTGATAGCTGTCGAACTCTTTCTGCAAATGTAACACCTGCAATACCAGAACCAATAATGATAATGTTCATTTGATGTCCTTAAATCGAAATGTACTTAATTATTTAATGAATGAATTTATCACTCATCAGATAAG
>CAYMPX010000095.1:0-10004 GCA_964392135.1 uncultured Methylomarinum sp. | reverse complement strand
TGACTAGAGCAATAAAAATTTTGAATGGATTAAAAGCAGAGGGTATTGCCGCTCCGGTTGTACTCTGGGCTTTAGCAAGAGAGGCACGGTTATTATTCAATATAAAAGCCGCGCTGAAACAAGGGCAGAATAAAGAACTGGTTTTTAAAAACAATCATTTATGGGATAAGCGTAAACAGTTGGTTAATACGGCATTATCCCGGATGAACAACCAACAGTTACAACAGGTTTTATTGCTAAGTGCAAAAACGGATCGACAAATAAAAGGACAGGAAAAAGGTGATTGCTGGGAAACTTTATTGTCAATTTGTTTGTTGTTTAACCCTTAATGTGTAGTAGGAACGATCCCTTGGGGTATCGCCCTGATACACCAGCGGTATTTATAAAGGGTTGCCGTTACAGTCGTTATAAGCTACGGTAAAAACAAACGAAATCTAGCGCCGCCCAGATTACTTTCGTTATCAATTTTTATAAAACCCTTGCTTTTTTGTGCGGTGTGTAATTCGGCTATTTTAGAGGCAAAATGTATGCCTAAGCCTGTGCTGCTAGAAACCCAATCACTGCGTGTATTGTTAAGGCTGTCGATAGATAATAACGGCTCAGGATAACCTTTACCATCATCTTCTATGCAAAAAACAATGTAGTCTTTTTCCTGGTAAGCCGAGAGCTTGATTTTTGTGTTGGTATAGCGTTGTGCATTATTAAGAACGCTGCCTAAAGCATTACATATATGATGATAATCGCAATAGCAATATAAGGCTTCGGAGCAGTCAATAATGAGTTGTAAATTATTAAGCTGAAGTAAGGTGGCTTGTTGTGCCTGAATTTCTTGTAAAATATCCAGTGCCGAATGTTCATCAATATCCAGGTTAAATTGAGCCGCATCTATTTTATAAAGTTCTAATAGCTGGATAAGGCTGTTATTTATTCTGTTGGATTCAAATTCCAGTTGAATAAAGTCCTTGTTTTCAGAGTCTTTTTGTTTACTTGCTATCTCACCGATTAATCCCCGCACAGTTGTTAGCGAGTTTTTTATATCATGGACTGATGCCGCTAGAATGGTAGGGAAATCAATAGCGCTTAGGGGATTATTAGGCATAATAAATAGTTTAATGTAACGACAGGAAAACGGTCTTTAACTAGCAGCTGTTTCAGGCATAGGTTTTTGGGTTATTTTTTCAAATTCTAATTGGAGTTTACCCAGTTTGTCCGCAGGAACACCCATTTCTTTTGCTTTTTTTATATAGCTGTGTGCTAAATGTATATTTTCTTTTGTTGTACCGGATGTTTTTAAGTTATGCAGGGTGATTTTTGTCATATTTAAAACAATGGTTTTATTGCGGGGCATTTTTTCAATGGCGGTTTCAAACAGGGAAAAGGCTTCTTTGATTTTGCCTTGTTGGTAAAGTTTAACGCCTTGGTTGTTAATATCAATAAGTTCTTGTTTGGTTTGTTGAATTAAGTCCTCAGCGTATCCTTCTTTACCAATACTATGATACATTTGACGAATATCCTCTATATAGTTGTCATCGTCAATATGGTTTTGTACCAGGGGTTTTGTTATGGCATCGGCTGCTTCTTTTTGATCGTTTAAATAAAATGATTTGGCAATATCCAGCTGTAGCTCTTCAGGTAATTTTTGTTTTAGTTTGTTGTGCAGAGTGATGACTTCCTGAAAGGCGTGTTGAGATAGTTTTTTATCACCTGTTTTTTGATAAACCACGGTTTTTACCAGAGCGGCTCTTAATTCTACTTCAGGGGTTTTATCGAATTGTTTACGCATGCTCCCTAGTGTTTTTAGTGCTTCGGTGGTTTTGTTGTTTTTTGAATAAATATTAGCCAGGCGTGTGAAGTCCCCAGGGGATTTGTGGATAGAATGTTTGCCTAAACGTGTGACCGCTAAATAGGCTTTTTCTGCGATATCCAGATTATCAGTTTTTTCTGCCAGTATAGCCAGCTTTTTCTGTCTAAAGAAAGAATGAGGGACAACTTCTATGGCTTTACTTAATGTTTGTTCTGCTGCTGAGGTTTGTCCTAAGGCTTCGTATGATTTAGTTAGCCAGTCATAACATTCCATTAACATAGGGTTTTGTTCGATTAGGTTTTGAAATATATCGATAGCTTGTTCGTGGTTATTTAGTAAAAAAGCAACAACGCCCGTCCCCACTCTAGCCCATGGTAATTCTCTTTGTTCAAGGGTCTCCTGGTAAATGCTCGAGGCTTTGTTGAAATCACCTGCGTTGATTGCAAGGTCTGCCCGTATTTTTAATAATAGGGAGCGTAGGGGTTTGTTATTTTGATTTAATAAGGCATCACAATAATAAATGGCGCGGGTAAGGTTCCCTTGGTCAATTTCCTTTTCAATAGCGGATAAAAACTGTTTGCGTGAATGGCTTTTTTCAAGGCGTATTAACAACTGTTGCGGGGTAAAAGGTTTGGCTAAATAGTCGTCCGGTTTGTTTTCCAAGGTATTAAGCACAGAACTTGCAGCCAGTTCAGCCGTTACAATAATAAACAGTGAACTGATAGGGAGAAGTTTTTCGTATTTCGCTTCATCCAATATTTGTTGACCATTTTTCCCTTCCCCTAGATTGTAATCGCATAATACGATGTCAATTTTTTGCTGTTTCAGGGTTGCAATGGCTGTTATGCCATTGTACGCCTCAAAAATATGTTTTGCGCCTAAGCTATAAAGCATGCTTTTAATCGATTTTCGCATCGCTGAATAGTCATCAATAATTAAAATAGTTTCATTTTCTAAATTAAGTTTCATCAAATTGTTTGTAACATTAAGCAAGTGTTTCCATGTCTCGGTACTTGGAGTTTACGGCTGTTTTTTAGATTAAGTGTAACAATTGATTTAAAACTGTCCAGTATCACTTGAAAAAAAAATTAACGTCCCCAAATTTAATTCAATCGAATTTGAAATATAGGACGTGAAAAACCATGACTGTTGAAGCAAAAAAAGAAACCTTAGGCTTTCAAACGGAAGTTAAGCATTTATTACATTTAATGATCCATTCTTTGTACAGTAACAAAGAAATTTTTCTACGGGAATTAATTTCTAATGGATCTGATGCGGTAGATAAATTACGATTTGAGGCATTATCGAATGAAAGTCTTTATGAAGGAAGCAGTGATTTAAATATTCGTATCCGTTTTGATAAAGAAGAACGTACGGTTACTGTTTCTGATACCGGTATAGGTATGAGCCGTGAAGAAGTACAAGATCATATTGGTACCATTGCTAAATCAGGTACCAAACAGTTTTTTGAAAAATTAACCGGTGATGACGCAAAAGACAGTGAATTGATTGGTCAGTTTGGTGTCGGTTTTTATTCTGCCTTTATTGTTGCTGATAAAGTGACTTTAACAACACGCAAGGCGGGTGAAAAAGAGGCAGTACGCTGGGAGTCTGCCGGAGAAGGTGATTACACCATAGAAGCGGTTGAAAAAGAGACGCGTGGAACAGACGTTGTTTTACATCTTAAAGAAGGTGAAGATGAATTTTTAGATGGCTTTAGACTGCGTTCTATTGTTAAAAAATTCTCAGACCATATTTCTTTACCTATCATCATGGATAATGAAATCCCTGCCGAAACAGACGAAGACGGAAAAGAAACCGCGCCTGCAAAAGTAGAAGATGAAACAGTCAATAGTGCATCCGCTTTGTGGACCAAGTCTAAAGACGAAATTTCTGATGAAGAGTACAAGGAATTCTACAAACATGTGGGGCATGATTTTCAAGATCCGTTAACCCATGTACACAGTAAAGTAGAAGGGACTAACGAATACACTTTATTACTTTACGTGCCTGCGCGTGCGCCATTTGATCTGTGGGACAGAGATGCAAAGCATGGGGTAAAACTTTATATTCGTAAAGTATTTATCACCGATGATGCCGAGCAACTTATGCCACGTTACTTGCGTTTTGTTCGTGGTGTGATTGATGCGGACTCTTTACCATTAAACGTGTCCAGAGAAATTCTGCAACAAAGCAAGCAAATCAGTACCATTAAAGCGGGTGCGGTGAAAAAAGTCTTAGGCTTGTTGAAAACCATGGCCAAAGATGAAGAGACTTATGAAAAGTTCTGGTCTGAATTTGGTAACGTGATCAAGGAAGGGGTGATTGAAGATCATAAAAACAAAGAGGCTATTGCAAAATTATTACGTTTCTCTTCAACACATACCGATAATGAAAAACAAAATGTGTCGTTAGCAGCTTATGTTGAACGCATGCAGGAAGGTCAGGAAAAAATCTATTACGTTACGGCGGATAGTTTTTCTGCGGCTAAAAATAGTCCGCATTTAGAGGTTTTCCGTAAAAAAGGCATTGAAGTTATCTTGATGGCGGATCGTGTTGATGAATGGTTAATCTCTAATTTAACTGAGTTTGATGGTAAGCATCTACAGTCAGTTGCCAAGGGTGAGCTGGATTTAGATACGCTGGATACTGAAGAAGAAAAGAAAGAGAAAGAAGAAATCAATAAAGATTTTGAAGCGGTTTTGAAACAAATGAAAGAGGTGTTAGGCGACAAGGTAAGCGAAGTTCGTATTACCAATCGTTTAACGGATTCTCCTGCCTGTTTAGTGACCGGTGATTATGATATGAGTCTGAATATGGAGCGTATTATGAAAGAAGCGGGTCAGTCGATGAATATGATGGGTATGGGGGGAAGCAAACCTGTTTTTGAAGTGAACCCGACACATGCTTTAGTCACTAATATTAAAGATGAGCAAGATGATGAGCGTTTTGCAGACATCACTAATATCTTGTTTGACCAGGCGATTTTGAGTGAAGGTGGGCAATTAGATGATCCGGCTACATTTGTGCATAAATTGAATGGATTGTTACAAGGCTTGTTAAAATAAACACTGCTTTATTTGTAAGGCAGAAAAAAGGTCGGTTATTCCGGCCTTTTTTATTACTAAAAAAATAATTGATCGCTTAATGGAATTTAAATTAAAAAATACCGATGGTCATGCACGTAGAGGCCAGTTAACATTTGAACGTGGGACTATAGAAACCCCTATTTTTATGCCTGTTGGCACCTATGGCTCGGTTAAATCTTTAACGCCGGAAGAGTTGACTGGCATTGGCGCGCAAATTATTTTAGGGAATACCTTTCATTTAATGTTGCGTCCCGGTATGGAAGTGATGAAGGCGCATGGTGATTTACATGACTTTATGCACTGGGATAAGCCCATTCTAACGGATTCTGGTGGCTTTCAGGTGTTTAGCTTGGGAGAGATGAGAAAAATTACGGAACAAGGGGTGACCTTTAAATCACCTGTTAATGGCAGTAAGATTTTTATGGGGCCAGAAGAGTCTATACAGGTTCAGCGTGACCTGGGCTCTGATATTGTGATGATTTTTGATGAATGTACGCCTTATCCCGCCACGGTACAGGAAGCAGCAGATTCAATGCGCCTTTCTCTGCGTTGGGCAGAGCGTAGTAAAAAAGCACACACTGATAACACCGCTGCATTATTTGGCATTGTTCAGGGGGGAATGTATGAGCATTTACGTCAGGAGTCTATTGATGGTTTACTTGATATAGGTTTTGATGGCTACGCGATTGGTGGCTTATCTGTGGGAGAACCGAAAGCAGAAATGATGGCTACCCTGGATGTGGTTCATCAAAAAATGCCAGTAGATAAGCCGCGATATTTGATGGGTGTGGGTACACCCGAAGATTTAGTGGAAGCTGTCAGGCGTGGAATTGATATGTTTGATTGTGTGATGCCGACACGAAATGCGCGAAATGGTCATTTATTCACCCGAACGGGTGTGGTTAAAATTAGAAACAGTCAGTATGAATTTGATACCAGACCATTGGATGAGTCATGTGGCTGCTATACCTGTCAGAATTATTCTCGTTCTTATTTGCGACATTTAGACAAGTGTAAAGAGATGTTAGGGCCGCGACTGAATACGATTCATAACTTGTATTATTATTTGAAGTTAATGGAAGGTATTAGAGAGGCTATCTCCGGTAATAAATTTGATGATTTTATTAAGGAATTTTATCAGTTACGAGGTAAATCTGTACCAACTGTGGCATAATGGCGGATTTTAAACTGAGCCGGAGATGACTACGGTTTAGACTTGAATTAAGCCTGATTTGAGTGTTTTTTTAGTATTAGAGCACTTTAACTCTGTATTAATGAGAGAAAATAACTATAACAATTGAGGATAACAATGGGTTTTTTTATATCTGATGCAGCTGCTCAAGCTGCGCCAGCAGCAGCGGCACCCGGGATTGAAGGCATGCTATTTCCAGTCGCTATTTTGGTATTTTTTTACTTTTTATTTATTCGCCCTCAATCAAAGCGATCAAAAGAGCAAAAACAAATGCTAGCTGCATTGTCTAAAGGGGCAGAAGTAGTTACCAGTGGTGGGTTGTTAGGTAAAGTTGCTGAGGTTGATGATAATTTTGTTAAGCTTGAAATCAGTGATAATATTTTTGTAATGGTTCAGCGCCATGGCATAGCCAATATGATGCCTAAAGGGACTTATAAAGCGGTCAATAAAAAGCCGGCATCTAAACCTAAATCTAAATCTTAATTTTATTTCTCAAAAAAACTCAACCGAATAGTTTCGGTTGAGTTTTTGCGTTTAATCGATGGAAAGAAAATGCAAAACCGTTTCCCCTTTTGGAAGAATCTTCTTATTCTGATCGTTTTAGCGGTCGGAATTCTTTATGCACTACCTAATTTATTTGGTAATGATCCATCCGTTCAATTGTCTTCAACGACAACAATTAAGTTGCAGCAAGCCAAAGCCGATGAAATTGAAGCCCGTCTTAACAGTGCGGGTTTATCACTAAAATCGTTTGAGTTTGAAAATGGCAAAATCCTTGCTCGCTTTAATGATACTAATGAGCAGTTAAAAGCGGCAGATTTATTAAGAGAGTCGGTAGGGCGAGATATTACTGTTGCTTTGAATTTGGCTCCCGCTACACCTGAATGGTTGCGTTCATTGGGTGCCAGCCCTATGTATTTGGGTCTGGATTTACGAGGTGGGGTGCATTTTCTGTTAGAAGTGGATATGGATGCTGCTCTGAAACAGGCTGAAGACCGGTATAACAGTGATATTCGCTCGGCATTAAGAGCGGCAAAAATTAGATACCAGTCGATTGCTAAAGAGCAAGGCAAGATTAAAATCACCCTT
Source organism: uncultured Methylomarinum sp. (assembly GCA_964392135.1). Classification (GTDB taxonomy): domain Bacteria; phylum Pseudomonadota; class Gammaproteobacteria; order Methylococcales; family Methylomonadaceae; genus QPIN01. The sequence continues at coordinate 2,830 of CAYMPX010000095.1, read as the reverse complement.
AAAAATACAGCGTCTAAAGTGGCAGTGCTGGATATTTTGGCAAAAGATTTTAGAGCGCTTAAAGTCGTTGATGTTGATAATTCAACCGAGTTATTGGTTTCAATTTCTGAGAGTGAGCAAAGAGAAATTAAGAAATTTGCTTTAGCTCAAAATATGACCACTTTGCGTAATCGAGTGAATGAAATTGGTGTAGCTGAACCGGTTATTCAACAACAAGGTGATAACCGTATTGTGGTGCAGTTACCTGGGGTACAGGACACCACGCGTGCCAAAGAAATTTTGGGTACCACGGCAACACTTGAATATCGATTGGCTGATGTTGAACATGATGTGCAAAAAGCCGTTTCAGGAAGAGTGCCTGTGGGTTCACGCTTGTATTATGAGAAAGATGGTCGCCCCATTTTGCTGAAACGTCGAGTGATTGTAACCGGTGATCAAATTGTAGATGCGTCTTCCGGTCTGGATCAAAATGGCTCGGCTGCGGTATTTATTACCTTAAATGGTATAGGCGCGAAAAAAATGGGCAAGATGACTCAAAAGAATATTGGCAAGCCTATGGCTGTGGTGTTTATTGAGTACAAAACGGAAACGCGTACAGTCAATGGTAAAAAGATTCGACATAAGGAAAAAGTAGAAAAAGTCATTAGTGTTGCTACTATTCGGGATACCTTTAGTAAGCGTTTTCAAACCACGGGTTTAGATAGTCCTCAAGAAGCGCGTAATCTGGCTTTATTATTAAGAGCGGGTGCATTAGCTGCGCCGGTTGATATTGTTGAAGAACGTACGGTAGGTCCAAGCTTGGGTCAGGATAATATTGATAAAGGTTTAATGTCGGTGGTGGTGGGTTTTGTATTAGTGCTGATTTTAATGGCAGTGTATTACAAAACATTTGGTTTGATCGCTAATGTGGCTTTAACTTTTAATTTAATTGTTATTGTCGCTGTTTTATCGTTATTACAAGCCACTTTAACCTTGCCCGGTATTGCGGGTATTGTTTTAACAGTGGGGATGGCAGTTGATGCCAATGTATTGATTTTTGAGCGGATTAAAGAAGAAATAAATATAGGTAATACCCCACAGTCCAGCGTCTTTACAGGGTATGAAAAAGCCTTTGTTACCATTCTAGATGCCAATATCACGACCTTGTTAGTCGCTCTGGTATTGTTTGGTTTTGGTACCGGACCTGTGAAAGGGTTTGCTATAACGCTCTCTATCGGTATTTTAGTTTCTCTATTTACTGCGATTTGGGGAACACGAATGATGGTTAACTGGGCTTATGGTAATCGTCATGTTGAAAAGCTATCAATTTAGCAGGAAAATTAAATGTTTAAACAAGATATAGATTTCTTAGGTAAGCGTAAACTTGCGCTAATTGTTTCTGGTTTATTGATTATTTGTTCAATCGCCTCATTAGCTATTAATGGTTTAAAATTGGGCATTGATTTTACCGGTGGTACATTAGTCGAGGTAGGTTATAAGCAATCTGCCGACCTGCAAGTATTGCGTAGTGCATTAGCTGACTCTGGGTTTGGAGATGCCACAGTACAACATTTTGGTACCACAAAAGATGTATTGATTCGTCTTAAACCACAGCAAGGTGTGAGTAATGCTGAGTTAAGCAATAAAGTGCTCAGTGCGGTGAATAACCAGACTGCAGAACCCGCAGATTTACGTCGTGTGGAATTTGTAGGGCCTCAGGTGGGTGATGAGCTGGTAGAAGATGGCGGTTTGGCCATGCTTTACTCTATGTTTGGTATTCTTATTTATGTTGCCTGGCGATTTGAGTATAAATTTTCTTTAGGCTCGGTCGCTGCATTGTTGCATGATGTGATTATTACCCTGGGGTTATTTTCTGTTTTACAAATGGAATTTGATTTAACGGTTCTGGCAGCCATATTGGCAGTGATTGGTTATTCTCTAAACGATACCATTGTAGTTTACGACCGGATCAGAGAAAACTTCAGAACCTTAAGACAGGATTCATCAGAAGAAGTTATGAATATTTCACTGAATCAAACCTTAAGTCGTACCTTAATGACCTCTATCACCACCGCTATAGTTTTAGTTGCTTTGGCTTTGTTAGGAGGTGAAATTATCCATAACTTTGCTATTGCACTGTTAATCGGCGTGGGTATCGGTACTTATTCCTCTATTTATGTAGCAAGTCCTATCGTCCTGGCATTAGGGATCTCTAAAGAAGATCTTATGTTGCCGGTTAAAGAAGGCGAAGAAATTGATGGGATGCCTTAGAGCAGGCTCAAGACTAAAGACGCAAGGTTCAAAGAGCAATTGCTGTTTGAACCTTGTATTTACAATAAAATTTTTTAAACAAAACTTTTGGAGTTTTAACAAATGGCAATAGAACGTACTTTTTCAATTATTAAACCTGATGCAGTTGCAAAAAATGTAATTGGTGACATTATCAGTCGTTTTGAAAAAAATGGTTTACGTGTTGTTGCATCAAAAATGCAGCAGTTATCTAAAGAAAAAGCAGAAGGTTTTTATGCAGAACATAAAGAACGTCCTTTCTTTAATGATTTAGTTGCATTTATGATTTCAGGTCCTGTGGTAGTACAGGTGCTTGAAGGTGAAGGTGCGGTATTAAAAAACCGTGACCTAATGGGCGCAACTAACCCTAAAGAAGCCGATGCAGGTACTATTCGTGCGGATTTTGCTGAAAGCATTGATGAAAATGCAGTACATGGTTCAGATGCAGTTGAATCAGCAGCAAGAGAAATTGCCTGTTTTTTCTCAGATGAAGAGCTTTGTGACCGTATCCGTTAATTCAGAAAAGGTTAATTTGCTTGATTTCGATAGAAAAGGTCTCGCG
>CAYMPX010000094.1:0-10021 GCA_964392135.1 uncultured Methylomarinum sp. | reverse complement strand
ATGGCAACTCGCGTTAAAGCATCTTTTAATAAATGCTTTTCAATATGAATTTGGTTAAAAAATGATTGTTCAAACACTTTACTAAAATCAGGATATTTTGAATCAACCAACTTCGCTGAAAAAACTAAATTTTTAACATAAATTCTGATGTTACTGTTAGAAAACTGAACATTTAATTCAGCTTCATCATCATCTAATAGTCTTGTTAACTCCAAAACCCCTTTTCTAGGCAAAATAATGCGTGCTTCATAACCTGTAGATTCACCAATATTATCTTCATAAATAGATAAACGATGCCCATCAGAAGCAACCAGTTTTAATTTGCTGTTGGATATATGAAACAGCAAGCCATTGAGATAATAGCGAATATCCTGATTAGCCATGCAGAAAACGGTTTTATCTAATGCTTTTTTCATTTTTCCGGCATTAATTAAAAATTGGTTTTCTAATTCTGTTTCCGAAAATTCCGGGTAGTTATCTGCTGCTAAGGTTGTTAAAGAAAACCGGCTACGCCCGGAGGTAACTTTAACTTTACTGTCTTTCAGCTCTATTTTTATTTCAGCGCCATTGGGTAACAATCTAACAATATCTAAAAATTTTCTAGCCGGTACGGTAATTTGACCTGAAGTAGAAGAATCAAGATTAATTTTAGCAATTAGCTGAATTTCAAGATCGGTACCTGTCAATATTAACGCGTTTTCATTAACAACCATGAGCACATTAGCAAGGATGGGCATGGTTTGCCTTTTCTCTATGACACTGACGATTTGCTGTAAGGGGGTAAGTAGCTGTTCTCTATTAATAATAAAATTCATAAAATATATTTAAAACTTATTACTGTTATTAGTGCTTAAAAAATCTGTGGATAACACTATTTTTATATAAATCATAGTGTTATTTATATGTACTCTACATTCCATACTATTTATATAACATATTGATAAATAAGCATTAAATTTAACATATAAAAAATATCACTATAAATCAATGGGGTATATCTAGTAGTTCATAATGTGAGATGTATTGTCATTTTTCATCATTAATGGCTATAGATATATTTTACAACACCTTAATTCTTTTGTGTTTTTAATAGGAATTCATTGCAGTGTATAGATTTCTGATAAAAAGACCACAGGGATGACTGTTTATTTTTATCGTCTCTGCTTAAACACAATGAAACGGTTTTATGTATGTAACTTTATGACAAGTAAAGTCTTAAAAAAACCATATAAACAACGTGAGTTTATCAACAGCTATTAAAGATTTATTATTTATAAATTTTTTCATTTGATTTAGATTTTTTTATGATGTCAATCAGTGTACTACTAATTAATAATAATATAAATAAAGAGATCTATTATTATTATTAGTAAGCGAAAATCTGTGGATAACCAATACTTTATTGTTTAAATTCAATATCTTAGGCTGTTGATAAACCGGTGGATAAGCCTGTGGACAGATTGTGGATAACTTATGCGTTATTTTTATCCACAATCTTATCCACAGGATTTGGGGGGTTTATCCACAATCTTATCCACAGCTAATGAGATAGCGTTCTTAGCAGATTTTGGTAATCTTCAGCAATTTTTATGTTACTATCTCTTAGTAATTTAATTCGTTTACAGGCATTAATTACCGTGGTGTGATCTCTACCACCGAAGGCATCGCCTATTTGAGGTAAGCTGTGACGGGTTAGCTCTCTTGCTAAGCACATAGCTATCTGTCTAGGACGAGTAATTGATTGTTTACGTGATTTTGAAGACAGATCGGACATTCGAATTTTGAAATATTCTGCGACTGTTTTTTGAATGTTATCCAGATTAACTAATTTGTCTTGCAAGGAAATTAAGTCATGTAAAGCTTCTTTAGTAAATTCAACAGTAATGTCTCTTCCGGTAAATTGAGAGTTGGCTATGACGCGTCTTAAAGCCCCTTCTAAGTCTCTAACGTTAGAGGGAATACGCTTTCCTATAAAAAAAGCAACATCTTGAGAGAGTTCTACATTCGCCAGAACGGCTTTTTTAATTAAAATGGCAGCACGGGTTTCTAAATCAGGTGGCTCAATCGCAACCGGTAATCCCCAACCAAAGCGTGATTTCAAGCGGTCTTCCAAGCCTTCTATTTCTTTTGGGTATTTGTCACAGGTTAAGACGACTTGGTGTTTTTTATCTAAAAGATTATTGAATGTATGAAAAAACTCTTCCTGGGAACGTTCTTTACCCGCTAAAAACTGAATATCGTCAATCAGTAATATATCAACGCTACGATAGTAATCTTTAAATGTATTTATGCGGTTGTGTTGAAAAGCCTGTACCATATCCTGTACAAATTTTTCTGAATGAAGATAGACAATATTGGCTGCAGGATTTTTTTTTATCACGGCATTGCCGATAGCGTGCATTAAATGTGTTTTGCCTAAGCCTGAATTACCATATAAAAATAAAGGGTTATAGGCTTTGCCTATATTTTCAGAAACCTGGATAGAGGCTGCTCTTGCAAGCTGGTTTGATTTACCTTCTACAAAACTGTCAAAGGTAAATATTTTATTTAAAAAATTGGGGCGCTTGGTTTGATCGGCTTCTGTTGATTTGCGCTGAAACTTAGGTTCCAGCGGTGTTACCATTTTTTTTGAGCCAATTTCAAATTGTAAAATTAAAGTGCCATTAGAAAACTCATACACAGTATCTTCAATTTTTGTAATGAAGTGTTGTTTGACATGGTCGATAATGAAACGATTAGGAGCTAATAACTTAAGGGTCTCACCTTTTTCTACTGCCTGTAGTGGTCTGATCCAGGTACTAAAGTCACTGGAGGGGATTTCATTTTCAAGTTTAGATAAACAGGTATTCCAAATTGAGCTCATTGACTGTTAAAAGTGAGTTGTTTAAGTGAGATAAGTTATTAATTTTTATATTGAATTTCGATACTTAAGATGAATATGTAGCGGGTGTTATCAAACTTATTTGGTGCGAGTTTCTTATTAGCTCTCAATACGCTGAATAGTTCTTTATCGATTAAGGTGATCAATAATTAATAGCAAAAATAGTACATCCATCAATACAAACGATCAAAATATATGAAAACTATAGGTAAATTCAATTGACAGGTTGTATAAGTTTATTTTATCATCCCGAGTCTTTTTTATCCGTTTTTTGTTAAATAATTATTAAGGCTTAGGCAAATGAAAAGAACTTATCAACCCAGTAAACTTAAACGTGCAAGAACTCATGGTTTTCGTGCAAGAATGGCGACTGTTGGCGGACGTAAAGTCTTAAACGCTCGTAGAGCAAAAGGTCGCGCTGAATTAACAGTTTAATTTGACTGACAACAATTTCAGTTTTCCCTCTCAGTTAAGGCTAGGAAAACCTGCTGAATATAAAAAGGTATTTGCGAAACCAGTAAAATCTACTGATCCGTTTTTTACCTTGCTGGCTATAAGAAATGATTACGATCATCCTAGGCTAGGGCTTGCAATTGCAAAAAAAAATATAAGAAAAGCAGTTACAAGGAATTTAATTAAAAGAGCTGTTCGGGAAAACTTTAGATTGAAACAACATGACTTAATTCATATTGATATTGTTGTTTTAGCGAGAAGAGATGCGGCAAATGCATCACCTGCTTTATTGAGAAAATCATTGGATAAGCATTGGCTTAAATTAGTAAAGCGATGCGAATCCTACTCATAAATCTTATAAAGTTTTATAGATATTTTATAAGTCCTTTGCTTGGCCCTTCTAAATGTCGTTTTTATCCCAGCTGTTCAAGTTATGGTCTGGAGGCAATTCAGCTTCATGGGGCTATCAAAGGTTCTTACCTGACACTCAGACGGTTATTAAAATGTCACCCGCTTCATGAGGGTGGTATAGACCCAGTTCCAGATAAATTTGGTAAATAACATGGATAACATTAGATTTCTCTTGGTCATTGCCTTTGCAATGATTTCTTATATGCTTTGGGAGCAATGGCAGTTAGATTATGGTCCCAAGCCAGAAATATCGGTATCAGAACAACCGACCATTCTTGATCCTGGCGCAGATTTACCAACAGCGGCTAATCTCCAGGCAGGCGCTATGACACAAAATTTGGAAGCCGTTCCTTTATTGGAAGTACCTGCAGATAAAATTATCACGGTAAAAACAGATGTTTTTAGCATTGAAATTGATACCAAAGGTGGCACTGTACGTAATTTAGATTTAATACAGTACCCTCATGAGAAAGAGAATACGATTGTTAATAGTCTGTTTGCTTTGGTGGGAATGGATGCACCTGAAAAAGATCTATCGCCTATTCGTTTATTTGACAGCAGCGCAGAAAAGCAGTTTTTGGCTCAAAGTGGTTTAATTGCAAGTTCCGGGTCGGTAACAGCGCCTGATCATCATGCGTCTTTTGTTGCTGAAAAAGTAAACTATGAATTAGCGGAAGGACAAAATACCTTATCCATTCCATTAGTATGGACTAATAACGATGGTTTAGTTATTACTAAAACCTATACGCTAACGCGTGGTAGTTATGATATTAATCTTGCTCAAAAAGTAAGCAATGATTCTGCACAAACCTGGACAGGAAGACAATATAGTCAACTGTTACGCGTACCGTATGAAGATGATAAAGGCAATACCTTTATCAGAACCTATGCCGGTGGTGTGGTTTATACAGCAGAAGAAAAATATCAGAAAGTTGATTTTGAAGATATGGCTGAAGAGAATCTAAGTGTTTCAACCTTAGGGGGTTGGAGTGCGATGACTCAGCATTATTTTGCCACAGCATGGGTTCCACCTGCTGATCAGGAAAATCACTTTTACACCAAAGAATTAAAAGGCTGGCGTTATGTGATAGGCTCCTATTCACCGGCTGTTACTGTCGCACCACATACGGATGCTATTTTTAGTGCCACTTTATTTGCCGGACCTAAAGTTCAGCCTATGATGGAAAAAGTAGCCACTGGACTTGAATTAACGGTTGATTATGGTTGGTTAACTATTATTGGTAAACCTATCTACTGGTTGCTTAATCAAATACATGATTATATTGGTAACTGGGGTTTATCTATTTTAGGTGTAACGCTGTGTATAAAGTTATTATTCTTTAAATTATCTCAAGCCAGTTACCGTTCAATGGCTAAGATGCGTAAGATTCAACCTAAATTGAAAGATTTACAAGAAAAATTTGCCGATGACAGACAACGTTTCAATACTGAAATGATGGCGATGTACAAAAGAGAAAAAGTGAACCCTATGGGGGGCTGTCTGCCTATTATGGTACAGATTCCCGTATTTATTTCTTTGTACTGGGTATTGATTGAAACGGTTGAATTACGTCAGGCTGATTTTGCTTTGTGGATGCAAGATTTATCAGCACAGGATCCATTCTTTATTTTGCCGGTTATCATGGGGATAACCATGAAAATTCAGCAAAGTTTAAATCCTGCGCCGATTGATCCATTACAAGCAAAAATAATGAAAATGTTTCCCATCATATTTACAGTGTTTTTCTTATTTTTCCCGGCAGGTCTGGTACTTTACTGGGTATGTAATAATACATTGTCAATTATTCAGCAGTGGTACATCACCAAACAAATTGAAGCTGATAATTCATAATTAGTCTTCACCCTTGATGGGTACGTTATCTGTTTTACCTGTTCTGCTTAATTATAGTCGGATAGCTAAGGCAGATAACGTGCCTGTTTTTCGTTTAAAAAGATAGAATCCCGTGCTACAAAATACCAGAGATACCATCGCAGCCATTGCAACACCACCCGGAAACGGAGGGGTGGGTATTATTCGAATTTCAGGGTCTTTAGCGACTGAGATTGCTCAAAAATTAACCACCAAAAAACTTATCCCCAGGCAGGCAATATTTACCTCATTTAAAGATCAAGATAATCGGGTCATTGATTCAGGTATCCTGCTGTACTTTCCCAACCCATCGTCTTATACAGGTGAAGACACTGTAGAGCTACAAGGACATGGTGGCACTGTGGTTTCAGGGATGCTGTTAAAAACAGTGCTTAGCTTAGGCGCAAGGCTGGCCAATCCAGGTGAATTTACTGAAAGAGCATTTCTTAATGATAAATTAGATTTAGCACAAGCTGAAGCGGTTGCTGATTTAATCGAAAGTAGCACCGAACAATCCGTACGTTCTGCGCAAAAATCCATGCAAGGTGTTTTTTCAGAACAAATTAATACCTTAGTGGATGAGCTAACAGAGCTGAGAATTTATGTCGAAGCCGCGATTGATTTTGTGGATGAAGAAATTGATTTTTTATCTGATGGGCTGGTGGAAAATAAAGTTAAAAAGCTTATCGAAAAAATTCAGGCTATACAAAAAACAGCGCAACAAGGTCGTTTATTACGTGATGGTATGACGGTTGTTTTAGCTGGAAAACCCAATGCAGGGAAATCCAGTTTACTGAATGCATTAGCTGGTCATGAAGCGGCAATCGTTACAGAAATTGCCGGGACTACACGTGATATTTTAAAAGAACGAATTCAAATTGATGGTATGCCCTTGCATATTATTGATACGGCCGGTTTACGAGACAGTGATAATGTGGTCGAACAAGAAGGCATACGTCGGGCACATGCCGAAATTAAACAAGCGGATAAAGTACTGTTATTAATTGATAGTACAGATCCAGAGATTGAATCAATTACCAACACCCTCCCCGCAGGTTTAGATATAACCAAGGTATACAATAAAATAGATTTATTAGGTATAGAGCCAGAAATTACAGAATCTGAGCATGGCAGCCAAATATACCTTTCGGTAAAAAAAGGGATGGGGATGGGGTTATTAACCGACCATTTAAAACAAAGTGTCGGTTTTAATGGTGAAACAGATGATATTTTTATTGCCAGAAGACGACATATCGAGGCATTAAATCAAGGACAACAGTTTGTCGAAAATGCCTTGGAACAATTACAAAACCAGGCGGGTGAACTGGTTGCAGAAGACTTGCGGCAAGCTCAAAACAGTCTTGCTGAAATAACAGGGGCTTTTAGCTCGGATGATCTGTTAGGCAAGATTTTTAGTTCATTTTGTATAGGAAAGTAGACAGGTATACTTTGTGCGGTCACGGATGTGAAGTATATTCATACCCTCAGTAAACAATCGTAAATAAGTCACAAAATCGAGGTAAACGCATCACATCTTTATTCTGCTGTAATTTATATGATAGACCCACGTTTTAAGAAAAACGCAACTTCCTAAACAACAAAAGGTCTATTACCATGAAAACTTTAACAACAGCAGCCGTAATCACCATCGTATCCATTATGTCATTCAATGCGATGGCGCAATCAAAAGTCAATAAAAGCATCATATTGAACAAATCTGTTAACAAAGGCAATGCGACTATTGCGCTTGGGAAAAACAACTTGGCAAGCACAGGTTCTATCAATATTAAAGGTTCAAAAGTCAATAAAAGTATTGTTTTGAATAATTCAGTCAATAAAGGTAACGCCACGATTGCCCTTGGAAAAAACAATACAGCAACGACCGGTTCAGTCACCATCGAATAATCCATGGTAGCAAGCCAGAAATGAAATAAGGGGGGACAGGGATGTTTTCAACCTTTCTTACTGGGAGCTGAATTTGCTTAAGAGTGCGTAACACCAGTAAGGAACTAAATTTTCAATAACGACAGCATATTTATTGTTTTTTAACAGACCTTTTTTGATGCCAAACAATATTGGGGTCTGGAAGACTTCATGAATATTAAAGAAACACAGGTGACCAATAGGGCGAATTTTTCACTATTTATGGTTACATTTTCAACAACTGTTATTGCCCCAAATAAAGGAATTGAACCGTAAAAGTATGCTGGATTTGAAAACCACCTTCAGGGTACGTAAGTTCATGCGTCGGATTACTAATTCACTCAGCTTAAATGCAAAGGCGTTTTTAATGAATAATAAAGTTTTTCAGGCCGCAGAAATAGGGAAAATTCATGCTAATGCTGAGTGATTTTTGGCGAAGGTATTGTTAAGTGCATCGATTTTATAATCATAGCTAATTCAGTTTGTTGTTTTTTTAGAGGCTCAAGTTCGGCTTCTAAGTGAATAATATTATCCGTTATACTGCCTTTAGAATCACTTATTTTTCTTAGAAGTTGTAAACGACTTTCTATTTGTTTTTTATGGTCTTTAATTTGATGCATGAGAGGCGTTAATACACTGCCACTCCATGTTTTAGCATCACGATGCGCTTGTTTGAGTATGTGTTGAGCCTGGTTGATTAGAGTGCTGTATAACTTGTTTACCACGGCGCTTTGTTCTGTCATTGTGGTTTTTGCACTGCTACGAAAGGCTTCACCCTCTTCAAAAATACGTTCTAATTCAAACTGGTATTGTTTGATAGAGAATAATTGCGGTTCAATTTCTTTAAAGCCATATTCATCCTGAAACTTTTTATGAATTGCTTTAACGAGACGGCGCGTCTCATTGGTAATATCAACAGAATCTTGTAATAAATCACGTAGCTCATCAAATAATTGTCGGATATTTTGTTTCATACCATAAGTTGTTAAACTTTTTCTCATATCTTGTTTGGTATTTTTGATGATAATTTTAATTTTTTCTTGAGCAAATGACTCAATCAACATTTTTGCTTGTACCGTAAAGACTTTGCGACTCGCCTGGAAATTTTCAACATTCGACATATAGACATTTTGGCGATCACGTGTTTCTGCCATTAACTTGCCCGTCATATCCTGGTTTTCAAAATCAACCTTTTTAAATTCTTCAAGTTGTTTTAAGGCGTTAGATAATTTTGATTCGGTTAAGTTAGCGGATTCTGAAACTAAAAAGCCTATTTCCTTATGCACAGTTTCCATAAGGATGCTTCGACGCTGCTTTAATATAGTATCTGATAAATAGGTTTCCAGATTATTCAGGCGGCTTTTTTCTAGTAAATCAGTATCTGATTTAACTTTAGCTAATAATGCTTGTTTTGCTGAAACAGGAAATATAACCTCTTCACTCAGGTTTAAAATGGCTGCGGATGATTTAACCTGTTTGTGTATAGATTCTTCATAACCATTTTCACCTGCAAGGTCATCCCACATGGCATCAATTTTATTCATAACAACGGCTAAGCCTTGTTTGTTATGGCCTCTTGAGCTACATACATGATTTTTCCATATTTCCAGGTCACTTTTTGTAACACCGGTATCGGCAGCTAACACAAAAATGATTGCTTGAGCACTAGGCAACATGCTTAATGTGAGTTCAGGCTCTGTACCTAAAGCATTTAACCCAGGTGTATCAAGAATAGACAAGCCTTCCTTTAATAGTGGATGTGAAAAGCTGATCAGAGCGTGTCGCCAACAAGGGATTTCAACTTTTTCAGGGTTGACAATACCTTGCTCGGCAGCTTCTCGCTCGTTCCATAGACCTAGCTTATCGGCAGTGTCTTTATCAACATGTTTGGTTGCAACTAATTCTTTAAATGCTTCCTGCATTTGGGTGGGGGAATCACAATCCAAGTCGATTTGAGTCCAGCGATCTGGATTTTTCTTGTATTCCATTAAGGAAATGTCTTCCAGTCGACTTTCTATGTTGAGTAAGCGAATATAGCTACCTTCACTATCGTAGAATAGTTCGGTAGGGCACATGGTGGTTCTGCCGGGTGAAGACGGCAGCAAGCGCACCCCTGTTTCAGCAAAGAACAGTGCATTAATTAGCTCGGTTTTTCCTCGTGAGAATTCTGCGGCAAAGGCAAGCGTTATCCGGTCATTTTGTAAGTTGTTTGAGATGTTGAGGATAGTATCTGTACTGTGAGGGTCACTTAATTTATATCGGCTACGCCACTCTTGATACATCTCAATTGCTTGTATCAACTGTTCACGCCATTGTGCGTATTCGTGCAGTTGCTCTGTAAATTCCAAATTCCTCATGCCTGGCCTTTTATAAATTTTGTGGCAAGAAAACCCGTTAGTCTTTAGCTGAGGGGATGAATTGTCACTTCTAACTATTTTGAAACATTAAAATTAGGGCGTGTTTTTACATTAAATAGTAAAAAT
>CAYMPX010000093.1:8239-10022 GCA_964392135.1 uncultured Methylomarinum sp. | reverse complement strand
CCAGTAATCTGGATTTCTGTGAAGTATTGACGATGCCCCATTTGTTTCATATGGTGCTTACGTCTTTTAAATTTAATGATTTTTACTTTCTTGTGTCTCCCTTGAGAGACAACTTCTGCAGTAACTCTTCCTGACTCAACGTAAGGTTGGCCAATTTTAGTTTCGCTGTCAGACTGAACCATTAATACTTTATCAAACTCTACGCTGTCCCCGGCACCAAGTTCAAGTTTCTCTATTTTTAGTGTCGTACCTTCTTCGACTCGGTACTGTTTACCACCTGTTTGAATTACCGCGTACATCTGCGTAAGCTCCGTCAAGCATTTAATCTGTTAAAAGTGAACAGAAAATTATATGTTTAAAATTCAGGTACGTCAACTAAAAATTGATTTACCCCTAAAGTATGGGCATAAAATAACACAACATAGCTATTGACACCACCCCTTGTTATTAATAGCATAGTCCGTTGATTTACTCAGGTTACCTAAATTTACTCGAATGACAGCACAAAACGCCGAAAAAAAGCCAAAGCCTATTGATTTTGATGGCATAAAAAACCTCACAAAAGAAGAAGCAAGTGCTGTTGATCAACTGATTATCAACGAATTAAGCTCTGATGTTTTACTTATTAATCAAATTAGTCGTTATATCATTGGCAGCGGCGGCAAACGATTAAGACCTATGCTGTTGTTGCTTGCTGCCAAAGCATTAGGAAAAGCCAATGATAACCACCTGATTTTAGCGGCAGTTATTGAATTTATTCATACCGCGACCTTGCTACATGATGATGTGGTTGACGAATCCGACCTGAGAAGAGGTCAGGATACTGCCAATGCAGTCTGGGGCAATGCCGCCAGCGTTTTAGTCGGTGACTATCTCTATTCCAGCGCTTTTGAAATGATGGTTCGCACCAATAACATGCGAGTGATGGAAATTTTATCCACCACCACCACCGCAATTGCAGAAGGTGAAGTATTACAACTCTTAAACTGTAACAATCCTGATACCACTGAAGAAAAGTATCTTGACGTGATTGCCAGAAAAACTGCTATTTTATTTAGTGCCGCAACCCGTTTAAGTGCCGTATTAGCCGGGTCAGATAAGAACACTGAAGAAGCACTGGCGATTTACGGACAACAATTAGGTGTTGCCTTTCAATTAATCGATGACGCACTAGATTACAAATCATCCACCGAAGAGCTGGGCAAAAATTTAGGGGATGATTTAGCAGAAGGTAAACCAACTCTGCCTTTAATCTACGCGATAGCCAATGGCACAGAAGAGCAGTCCAGGGTGATTATTAATGCGATTAAACAAGGTTCAAGAGAGGCATTTAGTGCTGTTTATGATATTGTCATAGCCACTAACGCCATTAGCTATACTGAAAAATGTGCGGATAAAGCCGCACAAAAAGCCATTGATGCCTTAGACTGTTTACAAGACTCTGAATATAAAGAAGCCCTGATCACACTGGCTAAATTTTCTGTGCAACGGGATCATTAATTCAATAAAGACCTACCCTGTATAGGATGCGCTGACGACAGGAAGCGCATCACAACAAGCGATGCGCTTCGTACCTCAGCACATCCTATATTTTTAGCCATCTACGTTTAACAACGCATTCAACTCATGAATGGCTGTAACCAAATTGGTATAACGTATTTCAATTTTCTCTATTAACTCGGCTAAAAAACCACCCATCGGGTTATCTTCCATACTGTCTATTGCGGTAAAAAAACGATCCTCCAGGGCACTTACTGCATCGGTATCAACGACTTCATCCAAT
>CAYMPX010000093.1:0-8139 GCA_964392135.1 uncultured Methylomarinum sp. | reverse complement strand
CGGGTAATCGCGGTATAAATCAATTCCTTAGTTAAAACCGGATTCACTTCATCAGGCAAAACACACAAGCATTCATCAAACTCTGAGCCCTGGCTTTTATGTATGGTCATGGCAAAAACAGTTTCATGTGCAGGCATTCGACTAGGCAATACTTTTTTTACACTACCGTCTGGACGCAGAAAAAATACTCTGTTTGCCGAACAGTCAGCATCGTATAAACAAAGCCCAATATCACCGTTGTAAAGCTGCATACTGCTATTATTTTGAGTCACCATTACCGGCCTACCCACATACCACTGCCCTGTGATCCGTATGTTATTTTGCTGGGCTAATTTTGTCTCCACACGCTGATTAATCTCAATCACACCCCGTTCAGCCTGCCGATTAGAACATAGTACCTGAAACTGGCTAAATGCAGCAAAAACAGTTTTAAAGTCTGCTTTATGATTAATTTCTTTTAAATAAGGATGATATTGTTCTGCGATATAGCCGATTAAATCCTGCTCTAGCAAGCCTATTTGTTGCTGATCTGTCTGCAGCAGCTCCCAGGCCTGATCAACCGATTGATTATTAACCGCATCCGCCAAGGCTTTAATTACCCCTTTAAAACGATGTGATTTTTTTAGCTCTACTGTATTGTCAGGCAACACAGCGGTTAAATCGGCTAATACTGCCCCCGCTTCCACAGAGGCTAATTGATCCTTATCACCTAACAAAATAAGCCGTGAATTCGGTTTTAAAGCATCCACCAGTTTACTCATTAGCGCCAAATCAACCATAGACGCTTCATCAACCACCACCAAGTCATACGCCAGCGGATTATTTGCATCATGTTTAAAATAGGGCGATGATGGACGAGTGCCTAATAAACGGTGCAAGGTAGTGACCGCCTCAGGTATATGCTGTTTAATCGACTCGGAACAGGGCAAGGCATTTTTACTGAAGCCTATCGACTCCTGCAAACGCATTGCCGCTTTTCCTGTTGGTGTTGCTAAGGCAATATGTAAAGCACTGCCCTGTTTTAAAGCCAGCTCTTGCAATAAGGCTAAAATTTTCACCACAGTTGTGGTTTTTCCTGTCCCCGGACCACCGGTAATAATACAAAAAGCCTGCGTTAAGGCTTTTTTTGTGGCTTCCCTCTGCCAGTCTGTTTCATCAATAAGCGCAACAAAATATCGCGCTAATAATGGCTCAAGACCCTGATTTGAATAAGTACGATTAAGTAACCCCTTTAATTGCTGCGCCAACCGGTGCTCGTAAAACCAGTAGCGATGCAAATAAAGCCGGTCTTGTTCCAGGATAAGAGGTGACAAATCATTTTCTGATGCCAGACCAGAGGCATTAACAAGTATTTGCTCGGTCTTATCAAGATGTATGCAGCTATGCCCCTGGGACTGCTGAAAAGATAATTTAGCAATTAACGCTTCAAAAACAGGCTTTTGCTCTGTATTAAACGCAGTTCGTTGAGCCAAAAACGACGAAAATGCCAAGTCTAACCGACTATATTGTAGCGCTTCATTCATAAACTTAGTTCTAATTAATCCGGCTAATAATACCTTCCAGTTCTTCCAGACTGGTGTAATTAAAGACTAATTTTCCTTTGCCATTATTCTGATGATTAATAGTAACTTTAGCCCCTGTCCTTTCTGTCAAATCTTCTTGCAACCTTAAAGTATCGTTATCTTGCGGTGCTTTCCCGGTTTTTTTCTCTTGCCCCAGACCTTTAATCAATTTTTCGGTCGCTCGCACAGTCAAACCTAGTTTAACAACTTTGTTAGCCACTTCAATTTGTTTTTCAGCATCCAAAGCCAATAAAGCCCTGGCATGCCCCATTTCCAACAAGCCTTTCGATAATTGGGTTTTTACTGCTTTTTGTAAATCTATCAGGCGCAGTAAATTGGAGACCATGGCTCTTGATTTTCCGACGGCATCCGCCGCTTGCTGATGCGTCATCTCAAATTCATCAACCAGTCGCTTTAAGGCTTCAGACTCTTCTAAAGCATTTAGATCTTCACGTTGAATATTTTCAATTAACGCCACAGCCATTGCTGCACGATCATCACATTCTTTAATAACAACGGGAACTTCCTGTAACCCCACTAACTGAGCCGCTCTCCAGCGACGTTCTCCAGCAACAATCTCATACGCATCAATGGTGATAAAACGTACAATAATGGGTTGAATAATACCTTGCGCTTTAATTGAAGATGCTAATTCCTGTAGTGTTTCCGGATTTATATCTTTACGCGGCTGATATTTTCCGCGCTGTAAAAACTCTATCGGTAATACTTTTAAACCATGGTCTTTATTTTCGACTGAGGCTGCCATCTCACCCAATAAAGCATCCAGACCGCGTCCTAAGCCTCTTTTTTTTATAGCCATTATTGCTTCTCTTCTTTTCTAATCATTTCACCCGCCATGGCAATATAAGCCACTGCGCCACGGGATCTTTTATCATATTGAATAACAGGCAAACCATGGCTAGGTGCCTCTGCCAAACGAATATTACGAGGAATACAGGTTCTAAACACCTTGTCACCAAAAAACTCCGTCAATTGCTCTGACACATCCCTGGTCAACCGACTCCTTTTATCAAACATAGTTCTTAAAATCCCTTCCAGATACAGACCGGGATTCACAGACTCTCTGACATTCTTTAAAGTCGCCATCAATGCGGACAAGCCTTCCAAAGCATAATATTCACACTGCATAGGGATTAATACACTATTCGCGGCAACCATTGCATTCAGAGTTAACATATTTAACGAAGGCGGACAGTCAATCAGAATATAGTCATAGTCATTTTTAATTGGCAACAGAGCATCTGCCAGTTTGCGCTCTCTATTTTTAACCCCCATCAAGTGCACTTCTGCTGCGGTTAAATCTGAATTACCCGGAATAACATCAAAAGCGACATCCGTATTTTTAATAATAACTTCTGAAACCGGCAGCTCTTCTAACAACAGCTCACAACTGGAATACTCAACCTCGTCTTTATCGACACCACAACCCATAGCTGCATTACCTTGAGGGTCTAAATCAATCAACAACACACGACGATTAGCCGCAGCAAGTGAAGCCGCAAGATTAACACTGGTCGTGGTTTTACCCACGCCGCCTTTTTGATTGGTTACCGCAATCACTTTACCCATTGGTAGATACTCCCTCTATTTTAATTAAACACCTTTCAGCTTCTACACCGGGTACCTGGACTGAAATGATTGAGTATGGCTGTTTAATTTCAGCCAATTCTTCAGCATCAGGCTGCTGACCTTTCATTGCTAATAAAACACCTTTTTCATCAATTAAATGCCGGGTTAACCGCATAATATCGGGCAAGTCAGCAAATGCTCGCATAATGACCGTAGAAAAAGGCGGTACAGGCTCTACCTGTTCAACGCGACGATGCATGACCTTTACATTTTTTAATTTTAATTCCAGTATCGCTTGCTGAACAAAACGGGTCTTCTTGGCATTAGAATCCACCAGAGTAAATTCAACATCCGGTAAAAAAACAGCTAATGGAATACCGGGTAAGCCTGCGCCTGTACCAATATCAGCCACCGTTTTCCCTGCAATAAAGCCAAGCATACTCAAACTATCCAGTATATGTAAGCGCGCCATATCGTCCCTGTTTCTAACCGCAGTTAAGTTATACGCTTTGTTCCATTTTTCCATCAGCTTGATAAACGCAAGCAGTGATTCTAATTGACTATCAGTCGCCTCTATATTTAACGATTGCAAACCTTGCTGGATTATTTTTCGGCAATTTTCCATTATGCGGATTTCTTCTTTAAGTAAACAAGCAATAAAGATATTGCTGCGGGGGTTATTCCGGGGATACGAGATGCCTGTCCCAATGTTTCAGGTTTTTGCAATTTCAGCTTTTCACTGACTTCATTAGAAAGCCCTGATACTTTGCTGTAATCCTCATCAGCCGGTAATTTTAAATGATTATAACGTCGGGTTCGATTTATTTCCGTCTGCTGCCGCTCAATATACCCCGCATATTTGGCTTGTATAGCCACCTGTTCGCCCACTTTCTCATCCACATCTTCGATTCCGGCAAAGTTGAGCAAATTATCAACATCAACTTCCGGTCGACGTAATAAAGACATCATACTGGCTTCTTTTTTGAGTTGTTTGCCCCATAATTGTTCAGCCTGTTGCGCTTCATCCGTACCCACTCTAACCCACTGTTTAGCCAGCTCAGTTTGTAAGCGGGCAATGGACTCACGCTTTTGCTCGAAGGCTTGCCAACGCGCATCATCAACCAATCCCAGTTCACGGCCTTTTTCGGTTACGCGTAAATCGGCATTATCTTCTCTTAATAACAAGCGGTATTCCGCTCGGCTGGTAAACATTCGATAAGGTTCCTGGGTACCCCGGGTAATCAAGTCATCAATCATTACCCCAATATAGGCTTCATCACGCTCTGGACACCAGCTTTCTTGTCCTTCAACCAATCTTGCCGCATTTAACCCGGCAATTAAGCCTTGCGCTGCGGCCTCTTCATAACCAGTGGTGCCATTAATCTGCCCGGCAAAAAACAAGGCATTCATATACTTGGTTTCTAAGGAAGACTTTAAATCAATCGGATTAAAATAATCATACTCTATGGCATAACCCGGCCGAATAATAACCGCATTTTCAAAACCTGGCATGGACTGCACCAGTTGATACTGAATATCAAACGGTAAACTGGTGGAAATACCATTGGGGTATATTTCATGGGTATTTAAACCTTCGGGTTCGACAAATATTTGATGAGAATCTCTATCAGCAAAGCGCACCACTTTGTCTTCAATCGAAGGACAGTAACGCGGTCCTACGCCATCAATCACCCCCGTGTACATAGGCGAACGATCCATACCCGAGCGGATAATATCGTGGGTTTTACTGTTGGTTCGGGTGATATAACATGGAATCTGCCGCGGATGCTGCTGTCGTTTTCCCATAAAGGAAAAAACCGGGAGAACCTCATCGCCATGCTGTACTTCTAACTTGTTAAAATCAATACTTCTGCCATCAATACGCGGCGGAGTACCGGTTTTTAAACGGTCTATTCGAAAAGGCAATTCACGTAAGCGTTCAGCTAAGGCAATAGATGCCGGATCACCGGCACGGCCACCACTATAGTTCTCTAAACCAATATGGATACGCCCCCCCAGGAAAGTCCCTGTAGTTAGCACCACCGCAGTCGCTGAAAAGTCCAGTCCCATCTGGGTTTTAACCCCGACAATTCTATCGCCTTCCACCATAAAATCAGACACTGTTTGTTGAAACAAGGTGAGATTTTCTTGATTCTCTAAAACCGTTCTTATTTCTTGCTTATATAAACTGCGATCCGCTTGTGCGCGGGTTGCTCGCACTGCCGGACCTTTACTGGCGTTAAGTGTTCTAAATTGTATACCGGCTTTATCAGCGGCCTGAGCCATCACCCCGCCCAGCGCATCAATCTCTTTAACCAAATGACCTTTACCAATACCGCCAATGGCAGGATTACAGCTCATCTGTCCTAATGTATCAATATTTTGAGTTATTAATAATGTCTTTACGCCGCAACGAGCCGATGCCAAAGCCGCTTCTGTTCCGGCATGACCGCCGCCAATAATAATAACGTCAAAATTTTTCTGGAAATTCACAGCAACTCTATGTTCAAATAAAAAAAGCTATATTAATAGTATATGGCGATTAATCCAATGTATTTAAGGTGAGATGATGAAAAAAACCAAGAAATCAAAGGAATTAGAGATCATTCCTTTAAAGAATCCGGTGGCAAAATTTGCTTACCGCTTTAACAGAGCAGCCACATTTAAAGATAAAACTAAATATCAACGCAATGCAAAACATAAAGGTCAGGCGCCTTTTCCAATGTTGTTTACGACACTATTGGAAAAGGCACCTGGCTGCAATTAAAAACTGAACAATTTAAATCAGCCGATTAGTAACGCGCGCGAAATAGAAAGTGAGGCTTTAGCCTCATCTGACTCATGATTATGCAAATTTTTTGTTTGTCTTCAGGGTGTAACAACTTTCTGTTATTTTCCCCCACCGTGTTCCACTATCATCAAGCCAGGTTTTCGTAGCCTTGATATAACGGAGTAAAATCAAGGTTTTTGCCCTTCTACATTTATTTTATTACTACATAATCCTTGGTATATCTAACTTGAAAACTATTCCGCTACCCCCATATCTGAAATAACCAATTAAATTTATTGACGAGGTACAGAGCATGAGAATGGATAAATTAACCAGTAAATTTCAACAAGCCTTAGGTGATGCGCAGAGTTTGGCTATAGGTAAAGATCAGCAATTTATTGAACCATTACATGTGATGCTGGCATTATTAGATCAGGATGGCGGAAGTATTAAACCATTATTAATACAGACAGCGATTAATGTGAATGCAATGCGGGCAGACATTGCAAAAGAGATTGCAAAACTGGCCACTGTGTCCGGTACGGGTGGAGATGTTCAGTTGTCGAATGAATTATCTCGTATGTTAAATTTAACCGATAAATTTGCCCAACAACGCAAGGACAACTTTATTTCCAGCGAGTTGTTTTTATTAGCTGCCTGCGAAACGAAAGGTGCTATGCAAACCTTGCTAAAAAAACACGGTGTCAATAAACCTGCGATAGAACAAGCGATTGATAAATTACGTGGCGGACAGCCGGTTGATGATGCCAATGCAGAAGACCAAAGGCAGGCTTTAAAAAAATACACCACTGACTTAACGGAAAGAGCGGAGCAAGGTAAGTTAGATCCGGTTATTGGTCGAGATGATGAAATTCGTCGTACTATTCAGGTATTACAACGCCGAACTAAAAACAATCCGGTATTAATTGGTGAGCCAGGTGTGGGTAAAACAGCGATTGTAGAGGGTTTGGCACAACGCATTGTTAACGGTGAAGTACCGGAAGGTGTAAAGGGCAAACAATTATTGTCATTAGATATGGCAGCGTTAATTGCCGGGGCAAAGTTTCGTGGTGAATTTGAAGAACGCCTTAAAGCGGTATTAAATGATATTGCCAAATATGAAGGTCAGGTCATTCTGTTTATTGATGAACTACACACCATGGTCGGTGCTGGCAAAGCGGACGGGGCAATGGATGCAGGCAATATGCTAAAACCGGCATTGGCACGAGGTGAATTACATTGTGTCGGTGCCACGACACTGGATGAGTACAGGCAATATATTGAAAAAGATGCCGCTTTAGAACGTCGCTTCCAAAAGGTGCAAGTCGATGAGCCTAGTGTAGAAGATACCGTTGCTATTTTGCGAGGCTTAAAAGAGCGTTATGAAGTGCATCATGGGGTTGATATTACCGATCCAGCAATTGTTGCAGCAGCATCACTGTCGCATCGCTATATTTCGGATAGACAACTACCGGATAAAGCCATTGATTTAATAGATGAAGCGGCGAGCCGAATCCGGATGGAGATTGATTCTAAACCCGAAGTGATGGATAAGCTGGATAGACGTTTGATTCAATTAAAAATTGAACGTGAGGCGATGAAAAACGAGTCAGATAAAGCCTCGAAGAAACGCTTAAAAACCCTGGAAGCCGAAATTTTAGAACTGGAAAAAGAATATTCTGATTTAGAAGAAATCTGGAAAGGTGAAAAAGCCGCTTTACAAGGTTCTGTATCCATTAAGGAACAGCTAGAGCAAGCACGATTCAGGCTGGAAACGGCAAGTCGCTCTAATGATTTGGCGTTGATGTCTGAACTTCAGTATGGCGAAATTCCAAAGTTAGAGAAAGAGCTGGATCTGGCATCCCAGGCAGAAATGCAGGATATGACATTGTTACGAAATAAAGTAACTGAAGAGGAAATTGCCGAAGTGGTTTCCAAATGGACAGGTATTCCTGTATCCAAAATGATGGAGGGTGAACGAGATAAGCTACTTCGCATGGAATCTGAATTAAGTCATCGTGTTATTGGTCAGCAAGAAGCATTGAAAGCGGTAAGTAATGCTATTCGTCGATCAAGAGCAGGATTATCCGATCCCAATAGACCGAATGGTTCATTCTTATTCCTGGGGCCCACCGGTGTAGGTAAAACGGAGTTATGTAAGGCTTTGGCTGCATTTATGTTTGATACCGAAGAAGCGATGGTTCGCATTGATATGTC
>CAYMPX010000092.1:0-10051 GCA_964392135.1 uncultured Methylomarinum sp. | reverse complement strand
GAAATATCTGGCAAAGATCAGTCGCTATGCCTCTTTATTATCTGCGAACTAAAAAGTAATCTAAATAAACTTGAACATCGAGTATAAGCGAAAACAAAGGCGACTAAAGATCCGCGCCCCAAAGTTGTCAAAATTATTTCATCCCGGTTTCTAACTATCCATAATGAGCTTAGGTGTTGCTAATATACTGACTAAACTGCGCTCTGCAAAAATATTTTCGCTATTCGCGGCATAATTTTGTTCATTAAATAAAGGGGTTTGATGCAGCATCCAGTCATAATTCAAAACCCGTAAAAAATAGATAATATCGGCGGAAGCAAATTGCCGAAAGTTCTCGATATAAATAAAGGGTTTATATTTTTTAATTAACGCGCTCGCGCCCTTTAATACCGCACTTTCTCTCGCTTCTAAATTAATACGAAGCAGATCGCATCCCGACAAACCCAAGCTATCCAAACTTATTTTAGCTATCTTATCCTGTTCTTTAGTCTCGCTATCGCGCCCCGCTAAACCAGAAGCATAAGGCTCCAGAGTCCAGGCAGGCACTAAACCTGATTCAGCGGCTGCCAAAGCATGAATACACTTTACCTGGGCTAATTGATTAGCTTCTATATTGGCTTGCAAATAACGGAAATTTGACGGCTGCGCCTCTATTGCAATGACCGTTCCTGTGTGACCCAATACGCGAGCCAAACCTACACTGCACTCACCTATTTGCGCGCCTACATCGACAGCAACAGCCCCTTTAGTCAATAATTTGGCAAAAAAATCTGCTTTACTTTGCGCATATTCACCATAAAAAACCAGCGACTGCGTCACTAAACTGGTATCTTTAAAAACAAATTGACCCTCACGACATTGATAAACTGCTTCCCGCTCAGTTTTTCTATTTTGCATAGAACCAACCCATAGAGTTAATTCTTCCGTCATCTGCTGTAGCGGCTCATCCCAATTATTCCAATGAGACTGCCTAAAAACACGCACACTAGGAAACCAGGGTACATAATCCTGCCCTAAATCAATGATACCCTGCATATAAGGATCTAATCGCCAGACAGGTTTACCCAAAGCTGAAGCTAACACCACGGTGGACGTTCCCGCTCCCACCACCAAATCCAATGCTGAAATGGCAGCGGTCAATTCATCTAAATCTTGTTTTAAATCAATATTGGGTAGCGTTTGCAAGATAATACCCGTTTGCTTTGTAAACTCTTCAAGCTCATTCTCTTGCAAGTCATATTGCAAATTAAAAAAAGTAATCCCGGAGATTGATAATAACGCCTGCCATTGCAACAATTCACTAAAACGACGTTTTCTACGCCCATCAATCACACCACTACGCCAAATAACCCCCACTTTTAAAGTCTCTGGATACCTTTTATTTAATTCACCTTGCCAGTATTTATGTCGCTTATAATCTGCGAATAAATACCGTGCTTGAGTAGGAAAACTATTCAAATCGCGTCGTAAATACAAGGGTAAACTTCCCATGGGAATTTGTGCATCAATAGGCTCCATATCAGTAATCCATGCCACCTCTTTACGACCGCTTCCACGAACAATTGCTTGGGGAAAAGCGTCCTGAAACAACTTTTCCAGCCGTGGCTGACACTCAATAATACAGCGTCCTACTTGATTGATAATATCGGTAAAACACGAGGCAAATAAAATTTCATCACCAATCCCTTGTTCTGCATAAACTAATAAAGTCTTATCAAGCATTGGCGTACCCTCCCATTCAGGATAGGTAAAATCACGGATTAAATTCCCGGCAGGAATACGCCAATCATAAGCTAACCAACCATTTGTTAAATCGCCCTGTGCAAATAAAGTCAATGCAATATTACATTGTGCTTCTCTATTATCAGGGTCTAATTGAATCGCTTTTTGATAATACGCTAAAGACTCAGGATAACGTCCGAGTTCACGCAAAACATCGCCTAATCCTGCATATAGATAAGCCGTTTTTTCATCAAATTCAAGCGCACGATAATAACAGCTTTCTGCCTCTTCCAGCTCGCCAGTTTCCAGTAAAGTATTGGCTAAATTGCTATAAACATGAAAGGTTTCAAGACCATGCTCTATCGCTTGATGATAACACGCTAACGCCTCGTCTAATCGTCCAGCTTTTTTTAATAAGACACCTAAATTATTATAGCTTTGTCCATCTTCAGGAGATATTTCTAATACTTTACGATAGTGTAATTCAGCAGCATCCATTTTATCTTGTTCTGCTAAAATATTTGCCCAATTATTATGTGCCTGAGTTAAATCAGGATCTATAATCAAGGCTTGCTTATAGCAAGAAATAGCATCAGAAAAATTACGCATTTTTTGCAAAACCAAGCCATAGTCATACAAAAACACAGCACTATCTGACTTTTGCTCCAAAGACTTCAACATATACGCTTGCGCTTGCGGATAATCTTCTTCACGCAAAGCGACAGCCCCTAACAAATGTAATAAATCGGCATGATTTTTTGCGCGCTTTAATAAACGTTTTCCTAAATGCTTTGTTTTACTCCAGTTTCCTGTTTTTCCCACTAATTGCACTTGCATAAAACAAGCCTCAACGCTCGCCTGTAAGGCTTTGATTTCAAAAGCCGGCTGCTGTAACTGCAACAAGGCTTGATCTATCGGCTGCCTGCTCAGGTCTAGCAGGCTTTCAGCCATTCGATTTAATGTAGATTTCCACTCGCCAAGTACATCCTGTTTAAAAACACGTATATTAGAATGCCACGGCATACAGTCCGTCCCTAACTTAGCCCAAGAAGCACTCGCGCCATCAAGCCTCCAAACAGGCACACCAACAGCAGCAGATAGTTCTGCTGTTGCCGTTGGTGCAGAAATCACTAAATCCATACTACAACTAAGTGCCGCAGCATCATCTAAATCATTTTTTAAATCAATCTCAGTAAAATGCATAATTTTAATACCCAACAATTCCGCGACATTACTAAGCTCTTCCTGACATTCATCATATTGCAAATTAATAAACTGGACGTGGGGTATTTTCAATATTTCCTCCCATTCATCTAAGGCACTATATTGTAAATTACGCCCTCCTTTTACCACACCACTACGCCAACACACCCCGACTTTAAGTCCATCGCCTAACGCTGCAAGCTGTTGCGTCCAATACTGTACTCTTTCCGGATCAGGTTTTAGATAAGCATTATTTCCATCAGGAAAATCAATAAAACGATTTCTCACAATACTGGGTACTAAATCCATCGAAATTTGTGCATCAATCGGGGCAGCCTGTTTAAGCCAATCACGTTCCAAGCGCGGACTCCCATACACTTCTATACGAGGAAAAGAACGTCGAAATAGCGTTTCCAAGCGAGGATCACATTCCACCACACATGCGGGAACTTGCTGAATGATGTCTGCAAAACAAGAAGCAAATAATATTTCATCTCCTACCCCCTGATTTGCGTAGATTAATAACTTCCCTTTAATCGATTCTCCACGCCACTCAGGGTAGCTAAATTCTCTTTGAGCTTTAGGTGTATTCTTTGATTCTTGAAAAACCTGCCATCCTCGTTTTAAATCCCCCATTGCTAATAAAGCCAGAGCCAAACTAAGTTTCATATCATAATGTTCTGGTAACGCTTCAATCACTATTTCACTATATGTAACCGCGTCTACCAATGCACCATGCTCAAATAAACCGCGTACCAGATTGCTGTATAACATCTGACTGCCAGGCCATCGCTTAATGGCCTCATGACATAAATCAATCGCTTCTTCATGTCGCCCCAAAAGTTGCAACACATACGTTAAATTTACATACGCTGAACCAAGTTCAGGATCAATATCCAAGGCTTGACGACAATATTTCTCCGCCTGCTCATTTTCGTTAAGCGCAATAGAAACTTTAGCTAAATTAACATACACATCGGCATTATCCGGTACCAGACCCAAAACCTTTAAAAACGTTTCTTTCGCTTCGTCTAAACGTCCCGTGGTATCCTGGAGAGCGCCAAAATTTATTAATGCGGGAATAAATTCGGGATTAATAGCAAGTGCTTTTTGTAAATTGCTTTCCGACCGTTTATAGTCACCTTGTTCACGAAACAAATATCCTAATTCACTATAAACTTCAGCTTTTTCTGGAAAATATGCCAGCGCTTTTAATAAGCATTGTTCAGCTAAATCATAATCTAATTGCTTAGATAATAAACCGGATAAATCAATATAAGCGGATAGGTAGTTAGCGTCTAATGCTATCGCTTGCTCATACCCCTGCACTGCTTCTATATATTTTTCCTGAGCCTGATAGCACTTGGCCTGATAAAGACAGGCTTGAGCAAAATCAGGTCGATATAACAGAGCTTTCTGATATGAATCTATCGCTTGCTCATACTGTTGCAAATCACTATATGCATTGGCTAAATTATAATGCGCTTCCGCAAAGTGAGGTTTTAATCGCAAAGCTTCTTTAAAACAACGTATAGATTCTTCAATACGCCCTAGATCAAGCAACATAGCCCCTAAATTACTATGTGCCTCAACTAAACCGGGCTTATAGCGTAATGCCAATAAATAGTGTTCCTCCGCTTCGACATAACGTTTTTGATTACCCAGTAAATTAGCAAAATCATTCTGTACTTCTGCCCACTGAGGGTTTAACCCAAGCACCTGTTGAAAATAGCTTTCTGCTTCTTTAATTCGATCTAGTTTTAACAACGTTCTGGCCAGACTAATCATTGCTGAAACGGATTTAGCTTCGATAGCGATTGCTTGTCTGAAGGATTGCTCAGCTGCTTCAATATTATGTGCATCCAACTCAGCAATCCCTTTCAACTCCCATAATTCAGAATTATCCATATAATCAAGCAATAGTCGTTGTATTTCTTGTAATGCTGACTGAGCTTCGCCCTGTGCAATTAACTTTCTAGGTTTTTGCAAATAATCAGTGGTTTCTAATGATGTGTCTGAACCTGTTAATGCAGGAATATCACCAGACTGATATGAGACGGGTTTCTCTGGATTAAACTGTTCTAATTTATAGGCTAGCTTTGCTAAAGGCTGACTCCAATCACCTCGTTGCTGTTGTTTAAAAACAGTGACTTGTGGATGCCACGGTAAATAATCAGTACCTAAAAAAATCCAACCTGTTTCCATCGGTTCCAAGCGCCAGACAGGCACACCAACAGCCGCAGCAATCTCTGCTAACGCTGTTCCTGCTGAAATAACAAGATCTAACTCATGGCATACAGCCGCAACAGCAGCCAAATCATTTTTTAAATCTATATCCGCTAACTGATGAATCGTTATATTAAATTTCTGTTGAGCGGCTAGTAGTTCAGATTGACACTCATCATATTGTAAATTTACAAATTGAATATTATCCAAGGCAAACACAGCATTCCATTCATCCAGTCGACTGTAATTTAAATGCCGACCTTCATGTGCTAACTGACTACGCCAGCATATTCCAACTTTTAATTTTCCATCGAATGCTTGCAATTGTTTTTTCCAGTGCTGAACATCCTCCTCTATCGGCACTAAATACTCAGGTGTCATAGGAAAGTCAATTAATTGATGACGAAAGAAGCGCGGCAAACTACCCGCAGGTATACAGAGATCAACCTCGGTTAAATCATTCAACCATTGCCGTTGAGTACGCACAACTGCCTTAATGGTTGTCTCTGGAAAAGAATGCTGATACAGCCCGCCTAAACGCGGATCACATTCAATAACACAATGCCTTGCGCTCATCATTAAATCAGGAAAACACGAAGCAAATAACACTTCATCTCCTAAACCTTGTTCAGCCAATACCAGTATCGTTTTATCGCGTAAGGATTCCCCCTGCCATTCAGGAAAAGGAAGTGCTTGCCAATGCGTTGCTTCTCTACGCCATTCAAATTCTTGCCAACCTTCTTGCAAACGTCCCATCGTTAATAAGACCGTAGCACGGTTCCATTTTACCTGCACATTGTCTGGAGCTAATGAAACTGACTGTTCATAATTAACCAATGCTTGATCAAACTGATTTAACTGCTGATAAATCGCCGCTAAATTATTATAAATATCATAACTATCCGATTTAACTGAAAGTGCTTTTTGCAAATAAACTAACGCCTCCTCAGGACGATGTTGTAATTTACAAATAGCGCCTAAACTATTTAATGCATTGTAATGATTAGGTTTTAAGTTCAAAAGATTTAAAAGCTGCTGTTCAGACTCGCTATAACGCTCAAGAAATTGTAATGTGCGTCCTATATTAAACAAGGCTTCTACATAGTTTGGTTGATTTGCTAATGCTTTTTGATAACATTGTAATGATTCATTTAATTCCCCCTTACTATCCAATACCCCGCCTAAATTATTCCACGCTTGGGCATAATCAGGTTTTAACGCTAACGCTTGACGGTAATATTTTTCCGCCTGCTCTACTTGCTTAAGCGAGATTAAAGCAAGCCCTAAATTATTTAATGCTTCGACATGCCGAGGATTAAGATCAACCACTTTCTGCAAGAATACACATCCCGCTTTATATTTTTCTAACTGGCATTTAAGGGTTCCTGATAAATACAACAGCGACTCATTATTGGGTCGTCGTTTAAGTAACTTTTCAAACAATGGCTCTGCCGCTACAAAATTTCCTTGCTGGTATAAAGAAAGTGCGCGCTGAAATAATTTATTATTTTTAATAGACATATCGATAGGGATAAATATAAAGGGTAAGGGACTTAGAAAGGATATACGAAATAAACACGATCAGCAGAAAGGGCAGGATAAAGCAATGTTTTTTAGCGCGAAATAAAATCTATCAAAAGGGTTCCAATCTAACGGCTTTCACTTAAAGAACCCTCCCTTATTCTACTGCATTGTATTACTGCATCACATCAGTCATTGTTTTAATGCTGCTCTAAAGGCTCTGGATGCAGCGTGGATAACGGCTGTATATTTAACACTTCTGTCAGTAATTTAGCACGCGATTCCAAGCTATGTTGTGCGATGGTATAACTTCGCAACCTCTGTTTATACGCCATTAAATCCAACGTCAGAATTTCACTCACCCGCTGCGGCAACTCATCCAAATTATCAAACACAAAAGGACGCGTATTGGTATCAGGATAAAGAATATCCAGTTCTGGTCTATTGTCGGTTAAAACCACTGCCCCACAAGCAACTATATCTAATACTTTAGGATTAATCGTTGAGGCAGACTGCATAAAATTGAAATTAAGATTTACCTTTGAACACTGATATAACCGAGGCAATGATTCGGCTGCTATCGTCCCACAAAAGTTTTCTGGTGCGACTATACCTGAATTTACCCAGTCGCTATCGCCATAAACTTTTACAGAAATATTGTGATCTTGTAACATTTTAACACCCGCTAAACGTAGCATTCCGGTTTGCAACATGCGTAAAATATACTGTAAGAAATAGGCAACATGTGGCACCTTACACTGAATTTTTTCTATCGCCAGCAAGAGATCTTGCTCATGCTGTTGTAAATAGTGATATTGTATTAATACATCTTGTTGCTTCTGTATATCTTGTAATAATAAGACAGCCTGAGGCTCAGAAAATGTACTTAACACTTGAGTTAAAACGGTCATATGATTCGCCACCATGGCAAAGCGACTTTGACCAACAAAACTCACTGGAATTTCTTCGTCTTGCCGTACCCAGCGCTGTTCTGCGGTAACAAAATCCTGCCGTGCAGCAGGCGGCAACCATTGAGATAGATAAGGCAACTGATTTAATATCTCACGAGAAAAAGCAAATGCAGGTAACTGCGTTTGCGGATCATCTAAATCTATTTGTGTGGCACTATTAGGCACATCCCACCACCAGCTAACAATACGACCTGGTAAAAGAGGCTCTAAAGATAATCGTTGTTTTACATCACTGTTTTCCAGTAAAACACGATTACGCATAATCGTAACCTGGCTGGGCTGGGTAATTAATTCCAACCATAAATCATGGTACTGTTCTTGCGTCCATGTACCTGACATATCAGGTATTCGACATAAACGAACATTAAACCCTAAGCGTTTAAAGCAATGCGCTAAATCATCAAAAATAGCGCAATCAGGGCTAACCACCGTAATATCAAAGACAAAGTTATAACTTTGCTTAAGCCAAGGAGCAATTTTTTGAATTTGCTGATCCCATACGGATAAAGCCTGTTCCAAGCCTGTAAAAAAAGGGTCATTTAATGCCCTGGATCCCGTATTAATCCAAATAAGATGGCTTTGCATTTCTTGTATATAGGTTTGCAAAAAAACCAAACATTTTCGAGTCTCAATTTCTTGAACAGCAGGATGTTTTAATAACGGTAATAAAAAACGTAATTTACCTAAGCGTAATGCAGTGCTTACATCATAGTGCTGTAATACTGCCACAATAACACTGAGTTCTGGCTCTATCACTAAAACATCTATATCAGATCGCGGTAGCAACTGCATCAAGATTTCACCCTGACCTATACCAAATAAAATATAATGCCCACCCTGAATATGCCTTAATTTCTCGCTTTCAACCTCAGAATTCAGCGCAGATATTTTGCTCCTTTCAGAACGGCTATAAAAATCGCTTAAGATACAAGCCTTCTGAGGATCAAATAACTCTAAAGCGGCAATATTTACTAACCAAACCTTATTATCATATTTTTCCATTATTTACTTTCTCTATTCACACTAAACTAAGGCATTAAACGAATGTAAGTCTGTCATTTCGACAGCCTAAAATATTATCCAAGATGTTCCCAACTAAGTGCTGTCCCTCGCTCCAGGTTATATTTCACCTGCTTGCCCAGAATTTCTTCATAATATTTTGGTTTTAAACCATAACCGGGACGAATCCGCCTGATATTATCCGTTGTTAAAATTTCGCCCACCGCTATATCTTTGACGACATAAATTGAACGACGAAACTTCATGCTCTCTATTTCAGCTGGTTTTATTTCATAATTCACTTGCCCCAATGCTAGCCAGGCATTTTTTGACTCGCGACATAAATGTGAAAGTTCCTCGGGTTCTAATGAAAAAGCACTATCAGGACCTTTATCTTGCCGGCTTAAAGTAACATGTTTTTCTATCACACTCGCACCTAAACCCACGCTAGTTAAAGCAACCGTCGTGCCAAGCGTATGATCGGACAAGCCAGAAACAACCCCAAATCGCTGACTTAAATCAGCAATCGTTCTTAAATTTGATTGCTCAATAGGTGCGGGGTAGCTACTAATACAATGTAATAAAACTAAATCACGGCAGCCATTTTCTCTCGCTATGGTAACCGCTTCTTCAATTTCTTCACTCGTTGCCATACCTGTAGAGATAATCATAGGTTTACCTGTTTGAGCAACATATTTGATGAGTGGTAAATCAATTGCTTCGAAAGAGGCAATTTTATAAGCCGGGGTATCTAGTTGTTCTAATAAATCAACGGCTGTTTCATCAAAAGGGGTGCTAAAAAGGGTAATGCCAATTTTTCTGGCATGTTCAAATATTGCCTGGTGCCATTCAAATGGCGTTTGCGCCCATTTATAAAGACCATATAGATTATAGCCATCCCATAGACCACCATGAATTTGAAAGTCGTCTTTATTGCAATCAATCGTTAGCGTATCAGGCGTATAAGTTTGAATTTTAACCGCATCTGCACCGCAGTTCTTCATCATATCAATACTAGCTAATGCCCTATCTAAACTTCCATTATGGTTAGCTGATAACTCAGCAATGATGTAAGGTGGATAATTCAAGCCAATTTTTCTTCCCGCTATTTCAATCTTCATATTCTTATCCTTCTTAACCCATACCCCAAAAACACTATCCCAATTTACGATTGATGATTAAAACCAGATCATTAAAATCCTTAATTTCTGCCATCTCTTCTGGCAACAAAGAGATATTCGCCAAACGTTCAACTTCCATAATCAACTGAAAATGTCCAAAAGAATCCCATTCCTCTAATTCAGCATATTTAGCTTGCTCAATTAACTGTTTATCAAGCTGAACAAATACATTAGCAAATGCCTGTTTGGCAATTTGTTTAGCATCGTTCTCCTTTAAAACATCTAATC
>CAYMPX010000091.1:1628-10177 GCA_964392135.1 uncultured Methylomarinum sp. | reverse complement strand
GTAAATTTAAGGGTTTATACCATCTAATCGACACCAGTCACCTTGACAGACAGGTGGCTGGATTTGGATATTGTTATGCTTATAAGCTGCCGTTACTGTATCGGCTTGCTCATTTAAAATACCGGATAGCACGAGCTGTCCCGCAGGTTTTATTAAGGCTGATAGGTTGCTGGAAAGTTCACAAAGTGGATTTGCCAGAATGTTAGCTAGCACAATATCGGCTTGAAAGCCGTCAAATTGTTCGGGTAAATAGCATTTTATTTTGTCCTGCACATGGTTCTTTTCGGCATTGACCGTGGTTGCTGTAATTGCTTGAGGGTCAATATCAATGGCGTGAACTTCTTTCGCGCCGAGTAATAGTGCTGCAACCGCTAAAATACCTGAGCCACAACCATAATCAATGATAACTTTATTAGTTAGCTCATGGGTTGCCAGCCATTCTAAACAGAGTGCGGTGGTAGGGTGAGTCCCTGTACCAAAAGCCAGACCGGGGTCTAATGTCATGCATACGCTACCATCCTGGTGTTTTTCTTGTCCGGTAGGACATACCCAGAGAGAGTCGCCAAATTTCATGGGATGATAATGCTCCATCCATGTACGTTCCCAGATCTGGTCTTGTAATATTTCGTTGCACCAGTTTTCAAGCCTGTCATTACTAAACCTGGTAAATAATAGTGTTTTTACCAGCTCAGGTTCCGCATCCATTTCAAATAAGGCAATAACTTTGGTCAGCCGCCATATTTGAGTTTCACCAGGAGCGGGTTCGTAAACAGGTTGGTCTTCAGCATCCATATAAGTGACAGAAACAGCACCTAAGTCACTAAAAAAATCTGAAATTTCAGTCGCGGTGTTTTTGTCGGTAATAATAGAAATTTGATGCCAGGTCATAAGTAGAAGAGCAGGTGAAAGGTGAAGGGTACAAGAGGAAAAGTTAAAGGCTAAGAGCTGCCAGAAAGAGTTGCTTTTTCTTTAGCCTTTAGCCTTGTGTCTGCTTTTAAGAAAGCCCGAGTTTCTTTTCCAGATAATGGATGTTTTGTCCACCCGCTACAAAAGCGCTGTCTGACATAATATCTACCTGAAGTTGAATATTGGTTTTAATACCGTCAATCACCATTTCACTTAATGCGGTTTGCATACGGGCAATAGCACTGTTTCTGTCTTCACCATGCGCAATTAACTTGCCGATCATTGAGTCATAATAAGGGGGTACTTTATAGCCATTATAAATATGTGTTTCACAGCGGATACCTGGGCCGCCAGGCATATGAAATTGATCGATAGTTCCCGGGCTGGGCATAAATGTTTTCGCATCTTCTGCATTTAAACGACATTCAATGGCATGACCGGTAAAAGTAATTTGCTCCTGGGTTTTTGACAGGGGTTCACCGGCAGCGATACGAAGCTGTTCTTTAACGATATCAAAGCCTGTAATCATCTCTGTTACAGGGTGCTCAACCTGAACCCGGGTGTTCATTTCAATAAAATAGAATTCACCGTTTTCGTAGAGAAATTCGAAAGTCCCCGCGCCCAAATAACCAATGTCTTGACATGCTTTGGCACAACGCGCACCCATTTGTGTGCGTTGTGCATCGGTAATACCTGGAGCAGGGGCTTCTTCTACTACTTTTTGATGACGACGTTGCATAGAACAATCTCGCTCACCCAGGTGTATCGCGTTGCCATGTGAATCTGCTAATACCTGGAATTCAATATGACGCGGATCTTCCAGGAATTTTTCCATGTATAGCGTGTCATTACCAAAAGCGGCAGCTGCCTCTGCTTTGGTTAATGAAATCGCATTTGATAATGCCGCTTCAGTATGTACGACACGCATTCCACGACCACCGCCACCGCCAGCTGCTTTGACAATAATGGGGTAGCCAATGTCTTGCGCCATTTTCATATTGGCATTACTGTCATCAGAGAGGGGTTTTCCATCACCAGGAACACAGGGAATTCCAGCCGCTACCATGGCTTTTTTAGCCGAAATTTTATCCCCCATCATGCGGATGGTTTCCGCTTTAGGACCAATGAAAGTGAAACCGCTCAGATGGACTTTTTCAGAAAAATCGGCATTTTCTGATAAAAACCCATAGCCTGGGTGTATCGCTTCGGCATCGGTTACTTCTGCCGCACTAATAATAGCCGGGATATTTAGATAGCTATCCGCTGAAGATGCAGGACCTATACAGACCGCTTCATCAGCAAGGCGTACATGTTTTAAATCACGGTCAACATCGGAGTGCACAGCCACTGTTTTTATACCTAATTCGCGACAGGCACGGAGAATACGTAAGGCAATTTCACCGCGGTTAGCAATTACAATTTTATCGAACATATGGTTACCTGGTCTGGTTTATTCAATGATGAATAAAGGTTGGTCATATTCGACAGGTTGTGCGTTGTCTACCATGATTTTTTTAATTATACCGCTTTTATCGGCTTCAATTTGATTAAGGATTTTCATCGCTTCAATAATGCAAAGCGTTTCACCTTCACTGACTTTTTGACCCACTTTTACAAAAGGAGCGGCTTCAGGCGATGCGGCACCATAAAAGGTTCCAACCATGGGCGATTTAACAATATGTCCGCTTATTGTTTCTTCTGTCGATTCCGTCGCAGCTGCCAGTGCAATTGTGGCTACAGGGCTTGCAGCGACAGGTGCTGCTGTAACAGCGGGAGCAGGAATGCTTGAAGAATAGCGACTAATACGTATAGACTCTTCGCCTTCGGTGATTTCAATTTCAGCAATGTCTGATTCTTCAATAATTTCGATTAATTTTTTTATTTTTCTAATATCCATCGTTTACTTTCTCTCTGCTAATATCTGGTGGGCGGCTGTTAATGCCAATTCATACCCTGTCGCACCTAATCCGCAAATAACGCCAATAGCGATATCTGAAAAATAAGAATGAGCCCTGAAGCTTTCGCGCGCATGAACATTTGATAAGTGTACTTCTATAAAAGGTATTTTAGTCGCAAGCAAGGCATCACGAATGGCAACACTGGTATGAGTAAAAGCGGCTGGGTTAATAATAATGAAGTCAACATTGTTATGAAAAGCATAGTGAATAGAATCAACAATCTGATGCTCGGCATTGGATTGATAAAAATCCAGGTGATGATTTAAGTCTTTTGCTTTTGAACAGAGAGCATTTTCAATATCTTTCAGTGTTTTATTACCATAGTGTCCGGGTTCTCGAACGCCGAGTAAATTTAAGTTCGGACCATTAAGAACGGTAATTGTTGCCATTAAAATTTGATCTCAGAAGTATCCAGTGGGGGTAATTTTGCCTAATTTGCATGGTTTTGTCCAGATATATGTTATTTATCATAAGATAGCGACAAAACGCGGTGTTTTATGCTTTGTTGTCGATGTTTTCAGCAGAAAGTATCAGTGGAGTGATGATTTCTATGATTTTTTCTTTGCTTAATTCTCCCGGGTGTCTGTGGATAATAGTGCCTTGTCGATTAATAATCACCGTAAATGGAACCGCGCCTATTGAGTTACCCAGTTGTTTTGATAATGTAATGCCTTCATCGCCTGCGATTAATACGGGGTAATTGATGTTAATGGTACTGAGGTATTGTTTTACTGCCTGTTTATCATCAATAGCAATCCCTATAAATTGCAGGTTTTTATCATTAAATTCATTTTGTAGTGCAATAAACTCGGGGATTTCTTTTAGGCAGGGTGGACACCAGGTTGCCCAGAAATTAATGATGCGTATTTTTCCCTGCCATTCGTTAATGCTGCGTTGCTGACCGGATAAGTCGGGAAGACTAAATTCAACAGCGATAGCTTTTGTAGTTTCAGGCGCAGTCGATGATAAGGACTGTACAAAAAGACCACCTGCTAAAGCAATGCTGGCAGTCAATAGGATGAGGAGCGTATTTTTATTCATCTGTTATAAAGTGCTTATATTAGCTAAAAAGGTATCGCTATTCTGGTAGCCAATCACTCTGGCGGCTGTTCGTTCCTGTTTATCCGGCGCAAAAAACAGTATGGCAGGCGGTCCAATTAAGTTAAAGCGTTGTAACAAGGCTTTATCATCGGCTGAATTTTTAGTGACATCCGCTTGAATCAAAATAAACCGGGACAGCTGTTGCTTTACTCTCTCATCAGTAAAGGTATAGGCTTCCATTTCCTTGCAGGAAATACACCAGTCGGCATAAAAATCCAGCATAACCCATTGCTTGTTAATGCTTGCCTGTTCGATGATCTGATCTAGTTGCGCTGTTGATGAAACTTTTTTAAAGCTTAGACCGTGTTCCCTCTCTACGGACTGTGCATTACCCAGTCCGCGTAAAGGTTGTAATGGATTACTGTTACCGGTGCTTAGACCAATCAGTAACAAAATACCATAGACCAGCATAATGATGCCCAAGCCTTTCCATAACTTATGCCAGCCAGAGAGTGATTCAGGTAAAGGGTCAATCGCGCGCAAATAAATGGCAGAAATAATAAGCAGTGCCGCTGCCAATAGCATGGTAACGGCAGCAGGTAAAATTCGATCCAGCATCCATAGTGAGACGGCTAGCATCAGCACCCCAAAAATAGCTTTGGTTGAATTTAACCAATGTCCTGCTTTAGGTAGCAGCTTGCCTGCTGATGCACCGAGTAAAAGCAAGGGTGAACCCATGGCAAAACCCATCACAAATAACGCAGAACCACCGAGAATGACATCACCTGTTTGCCCTATATAAATGAGTGCCCCGACTAAGGGTGCCGCGACACAAGGCCCCACAATTAATGATGATAGGGAGCCCATAATTGCCGCACCTAAATAAGAGCCATCTCTGTGTTGGTCACTGGAGTTATGTAATTTTGCTTGTAAAAATTTCGGTAATTCGAGGTTGTAAAAGCCAAACATGGAGAGGGACAGCAGAATAAAAATACCACTAAAGACGGCGATGATCCAGGGTTGTTGAAAGGTTGATTGTAGATTGCTGCCAAATAAGGCGGCTAAAATACCAAACGCAGTATAAGTTAAGGCAGAAGCAAAGACATAGCTGAGTGAGAGTAAAAAAGCTTTACGTGTAGTGATTGATTCGCCTTGCCCAACAATAATGCCTGATAAAATAGGAATCATTGGAAAAATGCAGGGGGTAAAGGCAAGTAAAAGCCCGAAGCCAAAAAAGCTGAGTAATGTCAGTGCCAAAGAATCACTTTTAAATGATTGAAAAATCTGATCCTGTTCTGATAGCCTGGCTGTTGGTGGTGTTATCTGTTGTGTTTCGGGTATGCTTAATTCTATTTTGCTTTCCATGGGAGGATAACAAACACCTCGATCAGCACAGCCCTGATATTTTGCTAAAAGAGTGATGTTTTGAGCGGATGTTTCTGTACGAATCAGTGGCAGATCAAAACTCAATTCATTATGAAAAATTTGTACTTGTCCAAAAGCTTCATCATGGTAAGGCGAACCTTGAGGAATTGTTATCTGTCCCAGTTGAACCGCTTGTTTATTGACCAGGTTTAAGTGTATTTTTTCCCGATATAAGTAATAGCCGTCGGCAATTCGCCAATTAACATGCAGTGTATTGGCATCTTTTACGGTAGCAAAAAACTGAAAGGCTTGTTCGGCCGGGAGTAGTGCATCCTCAAAAAGATTAAGTTTTAAACCTTTAAATCCATTGAGCAATTGCTTGATAGGGTTAGCTTTTGTGCTGATTGTGATAGCAGGTAGTTCAAGCGTAAAGCGTTTCTTTTGAGGCGGGTAGCAGATACCTATATCAGCACAGCCCTGATAATTAACTTGAATAGTCAGTGTGGGAGCTTGCGATTTATTGTGTATAGGGATGGATATTTTAAGTTGATCCCGATAAATGACGCTATCACCAAAAAATGCATCATGTTTGGTTTTACCCGCAGGCATGTCGGGTATACCCAGTTGAATAGCGTCAGACTGAGAGCTAATACGGGTTTTGTTGCGATATAAATAGTAACCCTCTGCTATGCTCCATGATACTTCAATCTGTTCGGCAGAAAGCGCTTTGGCTGAAATCTTAAATGCCTGTTCGGGGGGTAAAAGGTCTGGAGTGCCGAGTGCTAGCGTGTATTGGGTAAAAACGCTGAAGAGTATAAAAAAAATTGATTGGTAGAAAGGCATGTATCCATCCATTACGGGTGATCAGGGAATTGCGTTGAAAAAAGGACTCTGATTGTTTTTGGAAGTTCAAAGCGACGGCTTAGGTTGCAAGTGTTCGTTTATTTATCCTGGTAGCGAGGCTAAAGCCTCACTGCCAGGATAAATACAACAATTATCCGTTCTATGAGAGTTTTTTAGAATTTTTACTGTTACGGAAAATCAAAGGCTTTTCATCACTGGATAAGGCACTGGCTCTTGCTGAAGCGAGTGCTTCTTCAATCACATGGCGGTCAGGTGATTTGCTGCAGACAGGATCCGTACTGTACATGTCGCCTGTTAGCATATAAGCCTGACAGCGACAGCCACCAAAATCCTGGTCTTTTTCATCGCAACTACGACAAGGCTCTTTCATCCATTCTGTGCCACGGAAGAAGTTGAATGCTTTTGATTCATGCCATATTTCTTCAATACTCCGGTCGTTTACATTCGGGCACTCTAAACCGGGTAAGTCTCGTGCAGAATGACAAGGCAATGCGACACCATCGGGTGCAATGGTTAGAAAGGTAGTTCCCCAACCATTCATACAGGCTTTGGGGCGGTCTTCATGAAAATCGGGGATAACATAATAGATTTTCATTTTCCCCGCGACTTTTTCTTTGTATGCCTGTGCTATGGCTTCGGCTTGTTCAAATTGTTCTTTGGTCGGCAATAATAAATCTCTGTTTTTATGTGCCCAGCCATAGTATTGGGTATTAGCAAGCTCTAAATAGTCAGCGCCGAGTTCTTCAGCCATGGCTAAAATTTCTGGCATCTGGTGAATATTTTCCCTATGGATAACAACACATAACACCATCGGGTAACCGTGTTTTTTAACCAAACGAGCGACTTGTTTCTTGGTTTGGTATGATTCAGTACCTGCCAGGTGGTCATTAAGTTCCTGGGTGCTGGCCTGGATACTGACCTGGATATGGTCTAAACCTGCTTCTTTTAACTGAATGATTTTTTCTTCAGTCAAGCCATAGCCGGAAGTGATTAGATTGGAGTAGTAACCTAACTGGCGCGCATGTTGAACCAGTTCAGGCAAGTCTCGGCGGGTTAATGGCTCGCCACCCGAAAAACCTAATTGTACTGCACCCATTTTTCGGGCTTGTGTTAATACACGTTTCCAGTCTTCTGTAGTAATTTCTGAACCATGTTGTGCATAGTCAACAGGGTTGGAGCAATAAGGGCACTGTAACGGACATTTGTAGGTCAGTTCTGCCAGTAACCAGCGGGGAGGGGTGATTTTAAGCTTGTTGGATCCAGCCATTGTGTAATGCGACCTCTAAGAAACTGTTGATATCATTTGTTAATTCGCTCGTTGAAAATTTTTCTTCCAGTTCGGTAACAATCTGATGGGATGTTCGACTACCATCACATAATTTTAAAATTTCAGCTGAACTTTGGTTCAGCTCTACCATGCCTTCAGGATATAAAATAACATCTTTTTGTTGGGCTTCTTCCCATTGTAAACGGTGCATGGGAGAGAAGGTAATGCGTAATTCAGGATTTAGTGTCATATTTTTTTACTAGTGCTTAGTCCGATACATTGTAGATGTCTTGCGAGTCCATATATGTGCTGAGGTAAGGAAGCGTAACAGATGCGCCTCCTGGCGTCGG
This sequence comes from uncultured Methylomarinum sp., assembly GCA_964392135.1. Classification (GTDB taxonomy): domain Bacteria; phylum Pseudomonadota; class Gammaproteobacteria; order Methylococcales; family Methylomonadaceae; genus QPIN01. The sequence continues at coordinate 2,426 of CAYMPX010000091.1, read as the reverse complement.
CACATCCTATAAGTAAAAGGGTCTATTTATTGTTCAATATTAAAGTAAGGTGGCATGTCATTAACATAAGCCATATACATAGCATCAGCCATAGACCATAACACATCCAGTTTAAACTGTAATATTTCAACCATACGTTCTTGTTGCTTACGCGTTTGATACCAGTCTAAAGTAATTTCCAGGCCATGTTCAACATCTCGACGGGCTTCTGAGAGACGTTTCCGGAAATAAATATAGCCTTCTTCATTAATCCAAGGGTAAAGCTCAGGCCAGTTATCCAGGCGTTGTTTATGAATTTTTGGGGCAAACATTTCAGTTAAAGAGGAGCTGGCTGCTTCGTGCCATTCAGATCGTCTGGCAAAATTGACATAAGCATCAACCGCAAAGCGAACGGCAGGTAATACATGTTCTAGTGAAGTGACTTCTTCTCGTGTTAAACCCACCGCCATACCCAGCTGTATCCATGCTTCAATACCGCCAGGATCGCCTGGATGTCCATCATGATCCAGAATACGTTGAGTCCAGATGGCGCGTGTTTCACGGTCGGGGCAATTGGCTAGAATATTGGCATCTTTAATCGGGATCATTATTTGATAATAAAACCGGTTAGCAACCCAGCCTTGTAATTGCTTTTGAGTTAATTTTCCTTCATTCATCAAAGTATGCATCGGATGATGAATGTGGTATTTATTTTCCATGCCACGTAATTTGGCTTCAAACTCTTCTCTAGTCCATGCTTTGTTGGAACAGCAACCCATGTGTTTACCTGTCTGTGTAGAGCGGACTTCAGTCCGCTAT
>CAYMPX010000091.1:0-1528 GCA_964392135.1 uncultured Methylomarinum sp. | reverse complement strand
GGAACAGCAACCCATGTGTTTACCTGTCTGTGTAGAGCGGACTTCAGTCCGCTATATGTGTCTGCGAGGGCGGGCTTCAGTCCGCTCTACATCGTCAAAAATTATAAATCTATTTCCATACCATCGTAAGACACTTCAATGCCTGATGCATTCAGTGTTTTACGTTGCTGCGAATCTTCGTCTAATATTGGATTGGTGTTATTGATATGGATCAAGATTTTGCGCGGTTTTTCCATGGTGTCTAAAATTTCAATCATGCCGTCTTCACCGGATTGCGGTATATGACCAATTTTTCTCGCTAATAATGGGCGACCGACAGATACCAGTTCATCATCTGTCCAAAATGTGCCGTCTACTAATACGCAATCCGCTTCAGTCATTGCTTTTTCTACGTGCGGTTCTATCGCACCTAAACCCGGCGCGTAAAAGGTTGTTTTGCCGGTTGAAATTTGGCGAATTACCACACCGATATTATCGCCTTCGTGCGGATCATTCCGGTGTGGTGAATAAGGCGGCGCTTTACTTTTAAGTGCTAATGCAGTGAATTCAAGGTCATTAATGTTGGGTATGGTAAAGGCATCACCATTCAATGGAATAGAGTGGTCATTCACACCACAAAAGTGTTCCAGAATATTAAAAATAGGAAAGCCGGTAGTGAGGTCTTGCTTCACCATATCGGTACAATAAATATTTAGCGGGTCGCCTTCACGCAGAATAAGTAGGCCGGTTGCATGGTCAATTTGAGAATCAATGATTACAATTGCTTCTATGCCCGTGCCGCGTACTTTATCTTTGGGGTGGATTTCCGGAAAATTTTCTAATTGTGCGCGTACATCGGGGGAAGCGTTAAACAGCACCCAGTGTTCACCATCAGATGAAACAGCAATAGAGGATTGGTTACGCGTGCTGGCTTTGATTGAACCTGCTCTTACCGCTTTGCAATTTGGGCAACTGCAGTTCCATTGGGGAAACCCACCACCTGCGCCTGAACCGAGGACTCTGATTTTCATATTTATATAAGGTATCTGATATGTAAGGTCTAAATGATACGGGATTAATAAGTTTCAGGCAAAAAAAAGGGAGCCAGGTTAGCTCCCTTTTTCTGTCTCTAAAACTGTTTAACTTAACGGTTGTAGATGTACATCGTTACTTCAAAACCAAAACGTAAGTCATTGTAAGCTGGTGTTTCCCATTTCATAATATTTACCTCTAGAAGTTTTTATAAATTTTGTGGCAAGAAACCCCATCAGTCTTTAGCTGAGGGGGATGAATTGCCACGTCTAACTATCTCTTAAATTAAGTGAGTATTTTTACATTAAATAGTAAAGATTTAATCTGGAACACACAAACCAGTTGATTCCCATCGTCAATGTTGTAAAAGCTTGTCAGTCTTGGCACACCGACCCGTTGAGGTCTTTTAATACCAAGAAGCAGGGCAACGGACTTGGGAGGCATCCGAGGGTGCTATCACTTAAACAACGTAGTAGAGTAAAAACCTCTAACGATATTCTGTTAGAGTCACAAACCT
>CAYMPX010000090.1:0-10286 GCA_964392135.1 uncultured Methylomarinum sp. | reverse complement strand
GACGTGGTTATTAACGGTTCGTGACGAAATTGTTCGTGTACTGCCAAGCCTTTTTCTATATATGCTTCACTGTTATCAGCCCAGACCGTAGGAAAATCTATTATGATTAAGCCGATACTGGCGCGTATACCGTGTTTAATCGCTTGATGAGCGCTAATATCTGGAAAGAAATACATATCGTTAAAACAGGTGGTGCCACCCCGAATCATTTCTGCGATAGCTAAATCCGTACCCTCTCTCACAAAAGCTTCACTCATCCATTTTTGTTCTAAAGGCCAGATATGGTTTTGTAACCAGTCCATTAAATGTAAATCATCTGCTATGCCTCGCATTAAAGACATACTGGCATGGGTGTGGCTGTTGATTAACCCTGGCATTAACACATGATTGTCCAGTTTTTCTAATGATGTGGCCTGGTATCTTTGTTCTGCCTGGGATGAGGGGAGTAAGTCTATGATTTTTCCTTCATGAACCACCAGACTATGATTTTCATAGGTTACTGAATCGGGTTCAACAGGTATAATCCAGCGGGCTTGCATAAGAAGGTCGACTTTCATGAATATTTATCTGTGTAGGCTGAAATGGATAGAATTATAACGATAAAAGGTACGATTGATAATTAAATGAATTCAAAAAATGAATTAAAAGTCCATGCGCTTGAATGGACAGGGGAAAGTGTTAGGATTTTAGACCAGCGCGTATTACCCGATATAACTACTTATAATGAGTATACGGATGCAACGGGCGTGTCAGAGGCAATTCGTAATATGCGTGTCAGGGGTGCGCCTGCAATTGGTATTGCAGCAGCTTATGGGGTGGCACTATCGGTGATGCAACATTATTCTGAGTCTGATTTAGCCTGGAAAACCAAAGTTGATAAGGATATACAACAGCTTGCTCAGTCACGACCTACGGCTGTCAATTTGTTTTGGGCCTTGGAAATGATGCAAAATGTATTAAATAAGCCAAGCGTTGATTTAGTCGCTATAGTAAAAAAGACCGCAGAGAAAATCCATGCCGATGATATTAAAGCAAATCAAACCATGGGGGAATTAGGCGCTGATTTATTAGCCGGAGCTAAAGCCGTAATGACGCATTGTAATGCCGGTGCATTAGCCACAGGAGGTTATGGAACCGCCTTAGGGGTGATTAGAAGCGCGCATAAACGTGGATTAGAGACTGTGTATGCCGGAGAAACCCGACCTTGGTTACAAGGTGCCAGGCTAACGGTATGGGAATTGGCTCAAGATGCGATTCCAGCTATATTAATTGCAGATTCAGCCGCTGCCTGGTTAATGAAATCGGGTAAACTGGACTGGATTATTGTTGGCGCAGATAGAATTGCGGCGAATGGGGATGTGGCTAATAAGATAGGCACTTATTCATTAGCCGTCTTGGCTAGGCAGCATGGCGTTAAAGTCATGGTCGTTGCCCCGGTTTCCAGCATCGATTTTGAGATGGAAACCGGCGCAGGCATAGCCATTGAGCAACGCCACCCAAATGAATTGTTGCCAGCGAGTTATATTAACGATGATTCATTAGTCACTGCATGGAATCCCGTCTTTGATGTGACGCCAGCACATTTAATTAATGCAATAGTGACAGAACACGGGGTTATTTTAAACCCGGCAGAACACGGTGTAAGGAGTTTACAGTCATGCGTTTAGTCGAAAACAACAATAATCCCGTTTATGCCATCCGTTGTTTTATACAAGGGTTATCCTTATTAACTAGACCCGAATTACGCAAATACCTGATTATTCCCTTATGTGTTAATATGGTTTTGTATAGTATTGCACTGGTTCTGGGTTATTTTTATCTCTCTGACTTAATCACTCAGTTTATTCCAGCCTGGTTATCATGGTTAGAGTGGTTAATCTGGCCATTATTTTTTATAAGTTTCTCTGTAGTGGGTTTTTTTAGCTTTACTCTGTTGGCTAACTTAATTGCCTCGCCTTTTTATAGTCAGTTGTCAGCAAAAACCTTAGAAATTATTTCGGGAGAACCCAGTGAAATTACAGAGCAAGCGATAACGCACGTTATTTTGGCTGAGCTAAAGCGCATGGGTTATTTAGTCAGTCGAATGCTACCGCTGTTGATTTTATTTGTTATTCCGGGGATTAATTTAATAGCGCCCTTGTTATGGGCATTATTTGGCGCTTGGGGCATGGGGCTGGAATTTATGGCATATCCATTAGAAAATCAAGGGCTATTATTTGCAGAGCAGAAAGATCAAGCAAGCAGCCGACGTATCGGCGTGTTAAGTTTTGGCGGCTTAACCATTGTCGGATTATCTATTCCTGTGCTTAATTTGATTATTGCACCTGCGGCAGTGATTGGCGCAACAGTCTATATGTATGGTATTTCAGCAAGAAACAACGAAGAATAAAATGGATCACGATTACTTACTTAAATTACGCCAACATCCTACCTGGCGTTTACTCTGTGTTGATAATGCACCACTGATTATCAGTTTTTTTTATCGCGCATTTATTCAGCCCAATCGCCGTTCTTTAAAGCAAAGTGAAATTACTGAAACACTGGAAGACAGTCTGTTTCATTTGCGTCAAATTCATAAAAATAAATATCCCAAAACCGCTAAAGCCTATTTAACGGATTGGGCGAATGGTGACAATGCATTTTTGCGTAAATATTATGCAGAAAATAGTGATGAAGCCGAATTTGACTTAACCCCCGCCAGTGAAAAGTCTATTGAGTGGCTGCGTAGTTTAGAGCAAAAGCAGTTTATTGGTACAGAATCCCGCTTGTTAACCGTATTTGAGTTATTGGAAACTATTTTACAAACGACTCAAACCGACCCTCAACAGCGTATTGCCGAATTGGAAGCACAAAAAGCAGAGATTGATGCAGAAATAGCGCGTTTGCAGCAAGGTGAGCTCATTAGCTATGATCCACGCCAGGTAAAAGAGCGATTTTATCAACTTGAAGAAACCGCTCGCAGTTTGTTAATGGATTTTAGACAAGTTGAAGAAAATTTTCGCCAGCTAGACCGCAATACCCGCGAAAAAATTGCCACCAGTAATAAAAACAAAGGGGATTTACTGGATGATATTTTTGGTGAGCATGATGATATTGGTGATTCTGACCAAGGTAAAAGTTTTCAGGCTTTTTGGGGATTGTTAATGTCGCCTGCGAAACAAGAAGAATTAAATGATTTGATCCAAAAAGTGTTGGCTTTAGAGGAAGTAAAAAGCTGTGAGCCGGATGAATTATTACCCAAAATGAAATATCATTTATTAGAAGCGGGAGAGAAAGTCCAACGTACCAGCTCCAGTTTAGTCGAACAATTAAGACGTTATTTAGATGACCAGGTCTGGTTAGAAAACAAGCGTATTATGTCGATTATTCATGAGGTGGAAAAATCAGCCATTGCGATTAAACAAACCCCACCCAAAGACAAAGACTTTACTCTGTTAGATGATATTAAAGCGCCAATTGAGCTACCCGTCTCCCGCGCACTTTTTAGACCACCGAGTCGCCCGATTATTTCAGAGGAAAAATTAACAGCAGGTGCAGCTGAGTTTAATAGTGATTTACTTTATACTCAGCATTATGTGGATGTTGATATGTTACTGGCGCGGATTAACAAAGCCTTACAGAATAAACAACAAATAACCTTGCTGGAATTGTGTCAGCAATATCCGTTAGAAAAAGGCTTGAGTGAGTTAATCAGCTATATGAATATTGCCTGTCAGGGTAATAGTCATGCCTTAATTGATAGCGAAAAGGAAGTTGATATTGCTTGGATTAATCCTGAGGGCGTTGGAAAGTCAGTAAGGATGCCTGGTGTTATTTTTACGCGGCATTGATTGATTTTTAACAGTAATTAATGTATTTTGCACGAAAACTCAGATTGAGCGGCGTATCAATTTATCTCACAAGGTAACTATAGTCTGTATGAAACGATATAGAATACAGGATTTGATAGTTATTAGTCCCTGCATTACAGCTATATTATATTGATCCAATACCACAGATGTTTGCATTAATAAACAGGATTAAATCTAAAAACCAGTATGACCGAAGAACAACACCAACCCAACATTTCCCCCGTCATTATTCATCTTCTCAAAGGCATCTTATTTAGAAACCAGCAACCTTTGCTTTGGAATGATTTATTAGAGCTACAAACACAAATCCTGGATTATGTGAAAATCGTGGGGCTGAATTTAGAAATTGATGATAATGAAGGTTATGCGTATCTGACTCAGACCCTGCCAAAGGAAGATGATGCGAACCCCTTACCGCGATTAATTGCCCGTCGTCCATTAAGTTATCCTGTTAGTTTGCTTTGCGTTTTGTTGCGTAAAAAAATGGCAGAGGCGGATAGTTCGGGGGCAGAAATACGAGTCATTGTCTCAAGGAAGGAATTAATTAATGCCATGCTGGTGTTTATGCCAGAGAAAAGTAATGAAGCACAGATTGCAGCCTCTATAAGTGCCACCATTAATAAGGTCGCTGAGTTAGGCTTTTTGCGAAAATTAAAAAATGATGTTGAAAATATGGAAATTCAGCGCATTATTATTGCCTTGGTCGATGCAGACTGGACGGCGGACTTTAACGAAAAATTACAAATTTATCAAAAACATGCAAAATCAACCGACTGAAATGGATTTTATCACTGCTGACAAACGGCTAGGGTTTAGGTTACAGCGCTTTGAGTTATTAAACTGGGGAACGTTTGATAAGCATATCTGGAAGATTATGCCAGAGGGTGAAAATGCCTTGTTAACAGGGGATATAGGTTCAGGAAAATCCACCGTAGTGGATGCTTTAACCACTTTATTAGTGCCTAGCCAAAAAATTACCTATAACAAAGCGGCAGGCGCTGAAAGTAAAGAGCGTAATTTAAACTCCTATGTACGAGGGCATTATAAAAGCGAAAAAGATACTGAAAATTTATCAGCAAAACAAGTGGCATTGCGTGATAACAATAACTATAGCGTATTGCTGGGGTATTTTTATAATGCAGCGTATGACAGTCATGTCACCATTGCCCAGGTTTTCTGGTGTAAAGAAGATCAAAACCAGCCTGCTCGATTTTATTGTCTCAGTACCGAAGCATTAACCATTGCGGAACATTTTTCACAATTTGGTAATGATATTCTGGATTTAAAGAAACGCCTGAAGCGACGCAATCATTTACAACTGTTTGAATCATTTAAAGATTATTCAGCAGAATTTCGTCGTCGATTAGGCATACAGAGTGAACAAGCCTTAGAGTTGCTTTACCAAACGGTCTCAATGAAGGCGGTGGGTAATCTGACTGAATTTGTTCGTACTCATATGCTGGAAGCGCCACCGGTACAAGAGCGAATCACCTCCATTTGTCGCGAATTTGAAAATCTTAATCGAACGCATGAGGCAGTATTAAAAGCCAAAGATCAGTTGTTATTATTGCAGCCGATGTTAACGGATTACACGACGTATCAAACCCATGAGCAGCAGCACAGTGATAAAACCCGTTACCGTGAAGCCTTGGATGCTTTTTTTGCACAGCATAAAACCGAGTTGCTTAAGCGACGCATTGATAAACGCCAAATAGAGCAACAAAAACAGCAAAGTCGATTAGAACGTCAAAATACGGCATTAAATGAAATGCGTGTCACTCAACATCATCTCAAGCAAAGTATTGAAGATAATGGCGGTCGGCGTTTAGATGAAATAACGGTTGAAACGCAGCGATTAGAATCCACTCAGCAATTAAAAAAACAACAGGCTGTCCGTTATCAGGGGTTTTGTGAGTTATTAGATTTAAGCTTAGCTCACGACAGCGATAGTTTTCTTGATAATCGCTTAGCAGCGGAACAAAGACAACAGCAAATTGAAATTGAACAAATAGATATTGAAAAACAAAAGATTGATAGCACGATTACGGTTCAGAAATTTGATCAGCAAGCGGCACAACTGCAAGAGGAAATTAATTCCTTAAAAGCACGGCAAAGTAATATCCCGTTAAATAACTTACGCATTCGACAACAAATGGCCAAAACCATTGGCATCGCTGCGGAAGAATTACCTTTTATTGGTGAACTATTAAAGGTGGATGACACCGAAAAAGCCTGGGAAGGCGCGATTGAGCGCGTGATGCACAACTTTGGTTTAAGCCTGTTAGTGGCTGAAAAACATTACCAAAAAGTAGCGCATTATGTTGAGAAAACCCATTTAAAAGGCCGTTTAGTCTATTTTCGTATTAAAGACATATCGGTAGAACGCTTTGAAACACCGGCTAGTCACTCATTATTTCATAAATTACGGATTAAAAATGACAGTGTGTTTTATGAATGGTTAGCCACAGAAATTGCCAAACGTTTTGATTATTGCTGCGCTGATAGTCTGGATGAATTTAGACGACAACCCAAGGCGATTTCATTACAGGGACAAGTGAAAAGTAGCGCGTCACGTCATGAAAAAGATGACCGGCATGCCATTAATGATCGTTCCCGTTTCATTTTAGGCTGGGATAATAAGGCTAAAATTGATGCCTTGGAACAGTCTTTAGGTGCAGTGCAAAGAGAAGGTTTAGCCTGTATCACGCAATTAGGCGAATTGGATAAACAGCTAAAACAATTAACCAGACAACGCGATAAAGCGCGTGATTTACTGAATGTTGAACAGTTTGATGAGATTGACTGGAAAACGATCAGCCTGGCTATTGATAAGCTATTGGATGAAAAAAGCCAGATTGAGCAACATTCCGATGTTTTAAAGCACTTGCAAAAGCAATTAGAACAAACCATCACTCAGGTTTTAGCGCAGGAAGAAAAAATCAGCCTTTTAACCAAAGAGGGAGGTAAATTAGAAGCGCAATTAGAAGAGGATAAATATCAATTGCAAGTCAGTACACAGCGGGTGAATGACTTAGATATCGGTGAGCGTGACTTTAGTTTTCCTGAATTAGCGCAAATGCAGCCTAAAGCATTGCCGGATGTGACATTAAGTATTGCCAATGTCGGGGATAATTGCAGCGTGATGCGTAAATGGATACAGTCAAAATTAGACGCTGATAATAGGAAAATTAAAAGTTTAAGTGAACGTATCATCACTCAAATGCAAAAATATAAGGATAAGTACAAGTTAGAAAGCCGTGATCTGGATGCGTCTTTACAATCGGCATTTGAGTTTGCTGAAATACTGGAAAAGTTAGAAAAAGAAGATTTACCTCGTCATGAAAAGCGCTTTCATCAAATGTTAAAAGAAGGCACGATTCAGAAAATCGCTATGTTTCAGGCCAATCTTGATAAAGAACGGCAAGAAATTGAAGATAAGCTGACTAAAATTAATGTGTCCTTGAATGCGATTGATTATAACGTGGGAACGTACATCACTTTAATATCCGAGCGTAGTAAAGACATGGATATTCGACTTTTTCAACAAGATTTACGTGCTTGTTTATCGGATACCTTAGGGGCAGAAGATGATTTATATGATGAAAGTAAGTTTCATCAAGTTAAAAAGTTGATTGATCGTTTTAGCGGACGCGAAGGACTCACCGATGCAGATAAGAAATGGACGCGAAAAGTGACCGATGTCAGAAACTGGTTTTTGTTTTCTGCCTCAGAACGCTGGCGCGAAGATGATCAAGAAAAAGAATACTATTCGGATTCAGCCGGAAAATCAGGGGGGCAAAAAGAAAAACTGGCATATACCATTTTGGCTTCAGCGCTGGCCTATCAATTTGGTCTGGAATGGGGAGAAACGCAATCAAAAAGTTTCCGTTTTGTAATGATTGATGAAGCTTTTGGGCGAGGTTCGGATGATTCAGCGCGCTATGGTCTGGAACTTTTTAGTAAACTCAATTTACAGTTATTAATTGTCACCCCGTTACAGAAAATTCATGTGATTGAAAATTATGTAAAGAGTGTAAATCTGGTGCATAACGAAGGGGGTAAAAATTCAATGTTACGAAATTTGACTATTGAGGAATATCATAAAGAAAAGCAAGGAAAGACTGTTATCTAGCTTTGGTTATGCAGAATTTATTGATTACTCCCAAAACCCTAAAACAACGTGCTTTAAAACTATGGCAGCGGGGAGATATACATCGCGCATGGTTACAAAAAACCCGCTGTTTTCCCTTGGAAATGCCATTAAAAAGTATCCCTGCAAAATCTTTATTAGCTGATTTTAGTGAAATACAGGATGTTATTTATGCGTTACGTCAAGACAGTAAAAAACAGGGCTATATAGTTACCGATAAAGTGATTGCTCACCGTCAATTAGGTGAGCAAAAAATACCTGCTGTGATTACCTTTAACACGGAAGAAATTTTTTTAAGCTATTTAGTTAAAACCTCTGAATTCACAAAATTTAAAGCGCTCACTCAACAAACGCTGCAACAGGATGCCTTATTACTGGATTGGATAATACGTTATCCCTTTAAAGTAATGAAATATGCCGATATTTGGCCGCAATTATTAAAGGTCTGTTGCTATTTTGAAAATCGTCCCCAACCTGACTGCTATATTCGGCAGTTAGATATTAAAGGGGTAGATAGTAAGTTTATTGAGCAACATAAAGGTATTTTAACGGAGTTATTAACTCAGACCTTAGCCGAAACAGCATATCATAACGATATTACCGGTTTAACTCATCATGGCTTTGAACGTCGATATGGCTTACGCTATGACCAGCCATTGGTTCGTTTGCGTATTTTAGATGCTAAGCTCGCCATTTATGGTTTGACTGATTTAACGCTGACAGTGCAGGAGTTTAAACAGCTAAATATTGCGGTCAAAACGGTATTTATTGCAGAAAATAAGGTGAATGGTTTGGCTTTTCCTGACTATCCACAAGCCATCGTTATTTTTGGCTTAGGCTATGCGGTTAATTTGTTGGCCAAAGCCCAATGTTTACAAAATAAGGTATTGTATTATTGGGGCGATTTAGATACCCATGGTTTTGCCATCTTATCACGCTTGCGACACTATTATCCGCAGGTAAAATCCATGTTAATGGATAGGGAAACATTGGAGCAGTTCGCTGATCTTTGTGTTCAAGAACCTTCGGAAAGTGCAGAACAAAATGAATTGAGTCATTTGACCCCTGCTGAAAATATGCTTTATCAGCATCTTCAAAAAACATTAGTTCGCCTGGAGCAAGAGCGAATTGGTTTTGTATATATACAGCGGTGTTTATCTGCGCTTTCTACGAAATGACACAAGGAGTCTGTCCGAGAACAGCATAGAAAAAATTATACTCAGCGTGTTTTATTATGTAGCAAGCGTATTTTTATGATTCTGCTTGAGCGAATGCTCTTGATAATAACCCCAGCATTATCCAGCCTCCGGCATGTTCCTAAATAACATTTTATTGCTCATCTTGATACATTCTAAAGCAATTTTTCCCTGCCATTTTTGCTTTATATAATGCGGATTCTGCCTGTCTTAAAATATCTGATGCTGAGAATATATTATTTTTAATAAAGCTTATTCCAAGGCTCGCGGTCAATTTGTAATCTGTATTTTTGATTAGAAATGGCTGCTGAATTTCTGCTAATATTTTTTCTGCAATAAGGGTCGCATGTTGTTGTGCATCCTGCTCACTACATTTTTCTGCTGGCATAAACGCGATAAAATCATCACCCCCCAGGTGGGCGACTGTATCCGTGCGACGTAGCAATAAAGCAAGGCGACGACCTAGTTCTATTAATACATCATCACCAAAATGATGACCTATTGAGTCATTGATACATTTAAAATCATCAATATCAATTAATAATAAAACGCCAATACCATCAAATCTACGCGTATATGCAATCTCTTTATCCAACCTGTCAAGAAATAACATTCTATTGGGTAATAATGTTAATTGATCATAGAAGGCTTGATGACGAATTTTCTCTTCATCTTGCTTTAGTTTTGTGATGTCCGAAAAAATAGAAATATAATAAATAATCTCTTCCTGAGCGTTTCTAATCTCAGTAATCGTTTGATATTCAGGGAATATCTCACCATTTTTACGCCTATTCCAGATTTCTCCTTCATACCTACCCGTGCTCAATAATTTAGACCACATATTTTGATAGAATTCTATAGTTTGTCGCCCTGATGAGAATATCTTGGGGTTTTCCCCAACGACTTCAACTTCTGTATAGCCCATAATGTCGCAAAATGCATTATTGACCCTTATAATATTGTATCCTGGATCTGTAATTAAAATAGCTTGATGAGTATTAAAGGTTGCAGCTAATAAATTTTGAAAAGATTTTGACTCTTCTACAATTGCTGTTTTATTATCTAATAGCTGTTGAATCTGTTGTTGCT
>CAYMPX010000089.1:0-10301 GCA_964392135.1 uncultured Methylomarinum sp. | reverse complement strand
CTAAACAAGAATGGCAAAAGGCAGAAAAGAGCTGGGGGAAATTTGTCGATGCCTTAGGTGTCATTACTGATGAAACCAAAGAAACCAGCGCTGAATTAATTCATACCACGAAGGTGATTGGCGATGAGCTGAAGGAGACATACAAACGTATTTCAGAACGTTTAAGGAAATAGGAACGTAAACACTCCCCCAACCGTTAAAGCGGTTGGGGGGCTTTTAGCTTATGTTGACCAGCTCTCTCTTTTTTTCACTCATGTAATAAAATGGCACTGAATTTTCTGTCTCTACAGGGGATGAAAAAATACAGAATGCTTTGAATCACTGGAAATGATGCGAGTAATTGAAAAATGTCGTGTTTCATAATGGATGTTTTGAAAAATATCCAGTTCTACGTCAAGTTTGAGAACTTTTAACTCTCAAGTGATTTTAATAGGGATTGCGAAACAGAAGAACCTTAAAATAGCCATTGCTTATTCAAGACCATGAAAACACCCCCGTTTTATGCCATAATATTCGGTTCGTTTTTATCGCCTCGATCATTTAGCCATGTCTGAAAGAAAAATTCTTGTTACCAGTGCTTTACCTTACGCCAACGGGCCTATCCACTTAGGTCATCTGGTTGAATATATTCAAACCGATATTTGGGTGCGATTCCAAAAACAGCGGGGTCATCAATGCCATTATATTTGTGCAGATGATACCCATGGCACACCGATTATGCTGCGTGCGGATCGCGAAGGCATTACCCCCGAACAACTGATTGCTCAAGTCGAACAAGAACACCGCGCAGATTTTGAGGAATTTGGCGTAGCGTTTGACAATTATCACACCACCCATTCAGCAGAAAACAAAGCATTATCGTCACTGATTTATACTCGCTTACGTGATGCGGGACATATCAGTAAACGTACCATTACGCAGGCATTTGATCCGGTAAAAAACATGTTCTTACCCGATCGCTTTATTAAAGGTGACTGCCCTAAATGTGCAGCTAAAGATCAATATGGCGATAACTGTGAAGTCTGTGGCGCGACCTATGCACCGACTGAATTAAACAATGCAGTGTCTGTTATTTCGGGTGAAAAACCCATAGATAAAGATTCTGAGCATTACTTTTTTAATCTGGGTGATTTTTCCGAGATGCTGCAAGACTGGACCACAGCAGCAGGGCATTTACAACCCGAAGTCAAAAACAAAATGGCAGAATGGCTGGAAAATGGCTTGCAACAATGGGACATTTCCCGTGATGCGCCTTATTTTGGTTTTGAAATTCCCGATGCACCCGGTAAATATTTTTATGTTTGGCTGGATGCGCCGATTGGTTACATGGCCAGCTTTAAAAACTTGTGTGATAAGCAGGGTCTGGATTTTGATGAATTCTGGGCGAAAGACAGTGAAGTCGAGCTTTACCACTTTATCGGTAAAGACATTATTTATTTTCATGCCCTGTTCTGGCCTGCTATGTTAAGCGGTGCAGGGTTTAGGACGCCGAGTGCGGTTTTCTCTCACGGCTTTTTAACCGTGAACGGTGAAAAAATGTCTAAATCACGCGGTACTTTCATCAAAGCCCGGACTTATTTAGAGCATTTAAACCCCGAATATTTACGCTATTACTTTGCCGCTAAATTAACCGACGGTATTGATGATCTGGATTTAAATTTTGATGATTTTACCCAACGGGTTAATTCCGATTTAGTGGGTAAAGTGGTGAATATTGCCAGCCGTTGCAGTGGATTTATCAAAAAACGTTTTGATGGCAAGCTTTCCGCGCAGTGTGCAGAACCTGAGTTATTCCAGCAATTTATTGACGCTAACGACTCTATTGCTCAATGTTACGAAAATCGTCAGTTTGGTAAAGCCATGCGCGAGATTATGGCATTAGCGGATAAAGCCAATCAATATATCGATGAGAAAAAACCCTGGCTGCTTGCTAAAGAAGAGGGCAAGGATTCAGAGTTACACGACATCTGTTCGATGGGCATTAACTTGTTTCGTTTATTAGTCGCTTACTTAAAACCTGTGATTCCCGTATTAGCGGAAAATGCAGAAAGCTTCTTAAATATAGCGTCACAAGACTGGCCTTCAGCTGCCCAGCCTTTGCTAGACCACGAAATCAATAAATTTAAACCGTTAATGACCCGGGTGGAAGCGGATAAAATTGCAGCCATTGTGGAAGCATCGCAAGAAAACCTGGAAAAAATAGCAGCGCCTCAAGCAAAAAAATGGGAGCCTATTGCGGATACCATTGAATTTGATGACTTTGCTAAAATTGATTTACGCATTGCTAAAATCGTTAAAGCAGAACATGTTGAAGGTGCCGATAAATTATTGCAATTGACCGTCGATATTGGTGATGAAACCCGCAATATTTTTGCCGGGATTAAATCGGCTTATGCCCCCGAAGATTTAGAAGGAAAACTGACGGTAGTGGTTGCTAACCTGAAGCCCCGTAAAATGCGTTTCGGTTTATCCGAAGGCATGGTATTAGCCGCAGGATCCGGTGGCGAAGACTTATGGGTATTAAACCCGGATCAAGGCGCACAAGCGGGAATGCGGGTTAAATAACAGGGCATACATTATGTTTTCCTTATGCCATTTTAATATTTAACCGTCCAGCATATTAATTAAAAGAGATAGACCATGTTTTGTTATCACTGCCAAGAAGCCAAAAAGAACCTAGTCTGCGATAAGACGGGGATTTGCGGTAAAAAAGAGAATGTCTCCAGTCTTCAGGATATGCTGATGTTTAGTCTTAAAGGACTGGCATTTTATAGCGTACCTGCTGAAGAATTTGGCTTGGTTAGTAACAAAACCCATCAGTTTATTGCCAAAGCATTGTTCTCAATGGTTACGAATGTGAACTTCGCACCGGCTGATTTTGTTAATTTAATTGAGCTGGCGGTTAAGCGTAGAAACACCATACGCCAGCAATTTTTAGTGGCTTATCAGCAAAAATATCAGCAAGTATTCGAGCCGTCTTTACCTGAAGAAGCACAATGGCAATATGATGCGGTTGACGAAAGCATGTTTACCGATAAAGGTGCCACTGTCGGTGTAGAAACACATATTGAAGTGTTGGATGAAGATATTTCAGCCTTACAGGAATGTTTATTATATGCGGTCAAAGGTTTAGGTGCATTAGCCGTGCATAATTTGGAACTGGGGGGTGAAACTATTGAGCAATACCGTTTTATGCAACAGGCTTTGCGCTTCACTTTAAATAAAAGCAACACGCTAGACGCTATTTTAAAAATGATTCTGCGTAGCGGTGAATTAGGGCTAGAAGCCATGGCGACACTGGAAAAAGCCAATAGCAAAAAATTTGGTCACCCTGAACCGACTATGGTATACCTTGATACTTGGGAAAAACCCGGTATTTTAGTTTCAGGGCATGATCTACAAGATATTGAAGATTTACTAGAGCAAACAGCAGACACCGGTATTGATGTGTATACCCACGGCGAAGCCATTTCTGCCCATGCTTATCCGGCGATGAAAAAATACTTTAATCTGGTGGCAAATTACGGGGGTGCATGGCAAAGTCAAAAAACCGAGTTCCCCAAGTTTAATGGCCCGATTTTAGTCACCACGAACAGTGTGCAACAACCGAAAAAAACCTATCAAGACAAATTATTTACCACGGGCATGGTGGCTTGGCCGGATGTGTCTCATATTGCCGACCGCAAACCGGGGCAACAAAAAGACTATAGTCAAATTATTGCGCTGGCTAAAAAGTGTGTAGCACCCACCGCATTAACGCAAGGGCAAACTATCACGGGCTATGGCACTAAAGCACTGCTCGGCTTAACAGATAAAATTGCAGAGGCTATTAAAACCGATAAAATCAAACGTATTGTGGTGCTTGCAGGTACCGATGGTCGGCATAAAGAGCGCCGTTATTACACGGAATTAGCAGAGACCTTGCCAGAAGATACCCTTATTATTTGTGCCGGTGATACCAAATACCGTATTTATCAACACGATTTTGGTCAAATCGAAGAGATTCCCCGTTATCTTGATGTCGGGCAAAGCAATGATTTCAGCGTTATCATTCAATTTTTAAAAGAGCTACAGCAAGCACTTGGATTAAGTGAATTAAACGCCTTACCTGTCAGCTTTAATATTGCCTGGTACGAACAGAAAACCATTCTGATGATGCTGGCTTTATTTGCCCTGGATTTTAAAAATATACGTGTCGGACCTACATTGCCTCCCTTTTTTACCGCGAATATTTTGCAGCTACTTGCTGATAAATACGGCTTAAAAGGTATTGACACGGTAGAAAGTGATATTGCCTCATTAATGGCTGGCAACTGATGTATCATTAGAACAATGACTCAATCCTTAGTAGAACAAATTGATGCGCTACTGCCGCAAACACAATGCACTCAATGTGGCTTTAGGGGTTGCCTGCCTTATGCTCAAGCGATGAGTGATGGTCGTGCCGATATCAATCAATGTGCTCCAGGCGGTGCAGCCGGCATAAGTAAACTGGCTGCATTATTAGGCGTGGAAGACAAGCCGCTGAATGCCAATTTTGGTGGCGAACAAACCCGAAAGGTTGCATTTATTATTGAACAGGATTGTATCGGCTGTACAAAATGCCTTCCGCCTTGTCCAGTGGATGCCATACTCGGTGCCAACAAACAAATGCATACCATTATCATTGCCGAATGCACAGGCTGTGAATTATGTGTCGCCCCTTGCCCGGTCGACTGCATCATTATGAAAGAATTAGAAAACCCCGCACCATGGGATCAAACAGCAGCTGACCATGCGCGCCTGGCATATCAAAACAAACAGCAACGCCTGGAAAAGCAGGCGCAAGAAAAAGCAGAGCGTCTAAAAAAACAAAAACAGATGTTAGCCAGGCTAAAAGAAAAAAATAAACAGCAGAAGAATTTTTCTTAAACTTCCCGTATAATCTCAGTTCTACGCATAATGCGCCCTTGGCTCAGCTGGATAGAGCGCGGCCCTCCGGAGGCCGAGGTCAGAGGTTCGAATCCTCTAGGGCGCGCCATTTTTCCTACCTTAAATCAGTGTTTATTCCCTGTACCGTGTGTGCACGGCTTATAAATGTTAAAACCTGCGAATAGTGAATATATTAGAAATCCATTGTCTTTGTGGTAGTAAAAGCCAGTATGCTGCGTGCTGCCAGCCGTTTCATACAAGTGAGCAGCAGCCTTCAACGGCCGAATGGTTAATGCGCTCTCGCTTTACTGCCTATGCCATGCAAAATGAGGCATACTTATTAAAAACATGGGATACTAGCAAATGCCCCAAAGAAATAGACTTTTCTAAAGAACAGGTCAAATGGACTAAACTGGAAATTATAAAGACCAAAAAAGGTACTGAAAAAGACAACAAAGGCATTATTGAGTTTAAGGCCTATTACATACAAAATGATGAAGAGTATGTGATGAATGAGCTTAGCCGATTTAATAAAGTGGCAGGGTGTTGGTTGTACGTAGATGGTTTGATTAAATCTGTGGAAAAAGTAGGGCAACAATTCAGTCAAAGTAAAAATGCTCCTTGTACTTGTGGAAGTGAAAAAAAATTTAAACGTTGCTGTGGTAAGTCATTATGATTATTTTTTTAAGGCGAATTCCAGGAAATACCAAGAAACATGAAATTATTGATTTTGTGCGTCCGGTTTTAAAAGGTGGTCTTTTTCAAAAACCGGGTCATATAGAACAGATTAAGATTTTGGTTTTAAAAAACACACAGACTAATATCTTAGAATTCCATGGTTTGGTTACTATTGATCCTGATGTTGCGGCAGAACGGATTATAAAAAAACTTAACAGAAAGTATTTTAAAGATAAACCTGTAGCAGTAAGAGAGTTCCATTACCGCTCATGGCATAATGACCATCGTATTAATGTGCACGAGCGGAATGAAGAGTTAATTAATAAACGAAAACGTGATCGAAGACGAGCCAGGCTGGAAGTCGTTGAAAATATCAGCAGTCAATTCAGCAGTACCGAGAATTTTCACCGGTCTTTATAGCAGTTTATCTATTAATGCCGCTAATTTGTTTAACTGCCGTTGTTTTTCCAACCTATGGCAGGTGATGATGCTTGCTAGCTCTGCGAGCGCTACTTGAAAATCATCATTGACAATTAAGTAGTCAAACGCATGACAATGGCTCATTTCATTGACTGCATCCTGCATCCTGCGAGCAATAATTTCTTTGCTATCCTGACCTCTGTTTTCTAGTCTTTGTCGTAATATTTCTATTGAAGGGGGCAGTATAAAAATTGAAATACTATTTGGAAGCATTTTTCTGACTTGTTCTGCGCCTTGCCAGTCAATTTCTAAAATAACATCGGTGCCTTGCACCAGCATGTTTTCTACGGACTGTTGCGCCGTGCCATAAAAGTTATCAAACACTTGCGCATGTTCTAAAAATGCCTGGTCACGGATCATCTGTTTAAAATCATCGACTGAGGTAAAAAAATAGTCTTGTCCGTGTATTTCACCTGCACGCATTTGGCGCGTGGTATGCGATACCGAAACATTTAACTGATCTAAATCGGTGACGAGTTGTTTTACCAGGCTGGTTTTTCCTGCACCAGAAGGTGCAGAAATAATATAAAGTTTACCTATAGTCATGTTATTCAATATTCTGAATCTGTTCGCGCATTTGTTCAATTAACACTTTTAAGTCAATTGATATTTGAGTCATTTGTTTATCGGCCGATTTTGAACCTAAGGTATTGGCTTCTCTATTTAATTCTTGCATTAAGAAGTCAAGACGGCGGCCGATAGGTTCATTTTTGTTTAGTACATTTAACACTTCTTGTATATGTGTTTCTAATCGATCAAGTTCCTCAGCCACATCTAATTTCTGTGCCAGCAACACCATTTCTTGCTCTAATCGATCAAAATCGGGGGTTACCACTAACTCTGTAATTCGGGCTTTGATTTTTTCTCTAATTTGCTCCAGAACAACGGGTAATCTTTTATTTGCCGCTGAAACTAATCGATTAATTTTTTGGCAACGTTGTGCAATTATCTTTCCTAATTGAGCGCCTTCTCTCTCCCTCGATAGAATAAGTTGCTCTAGCGTCTCTTTAACTAAAAGATGAATACCTTGTAATAGAAGTTCTTTATTACTTTCGGGTTCTTGTTGAATGCCCGGAAAATTTAAAATCTCAAGTGCCGTGAAAGATTGCTGGGTATGCATGTGATCTTCAATTTGAGACGTTGCCTGTAACAATGCCTTAACAGCCTCTTCATTAATGGTAATGTTTTGTTTATGCTTGGATTGTTTTTTATAGCTTAAAGCACACTCTATTTTTCCTCTTTTTAGCTTTGAAGCAATAATCGAACGCAGATCCGCTTCTGAGAAACGTAATCTTTCGGGTAATTTGAGTGTAATATCACAATAACGGTGATTAACTGAGCGTAATTCGCAATTTATTGTTAAGTTATCTATTTCTGCTTCGCCACTGGCAAAGGCAGTCATACTTTTTATCATTATTTAACCTAATACTTGAATTTAATGACTACTCAGCAACTTAAAACCATCAATGGCTGAATACTACGACCCGAAAACGTACCCTAAAGAATGGAACTACCTTCAGTCAGGCACTATTATAGACCAGTATACAATTGAGCGGGAACTTGCACATGGTGGCTTTAGTTCTGTTTATCTGGCTAGACAAAGGGTTGATCAAGTTCAAGTTGCTATAAAAGAATACTTACCACGTCGATTAGCGCACAGAACATGGAATAATCTGGTGGTGCCCAATAGCAAGAAAACGAAGACTTTATTTTTAAGAGGGCGCTCACTATTTTTTGAAGAGGCTAAAGTCCTGGCCGATTTAAAGCATCATAATATCGTTAATGTGATTAACTTTTTTCAGGCGAATGATACGGTCTATATGGTCATGGTTTATGATTATGGCATCACATTAAATAATATTATTAAAGACAAAAGCTTAGATATAACCGAACAATTCCTTATCACTATCTTTACTCAATTACTTACCGGTATTTATTTTGTTCATCAACAAAACAGGGTTCATCTTGATATAAAGCCGGGTAATATCTTAATTCGTCCTGATAACGACCCTTTACTGCTTGATTTTGGTGCTATCCAAAAGTTCCCCGCACCGCTTAAAAACCATCAAACTAAAATTTTAACGCAGGGTTTTTCGCCTATAGAACAATATTCAGTTAAGGGACAATTAGGTCCGTGGACTGATATTTATGCCATAGGCGCAAGTATGCGTGTCTGTTTAGATGGCAAGATACCCCCGCCTGCAGTTGATAGAGCGGTGAAAGATTCACTCATTTCTGCCACTAAAGCTTATAAACGTAAATATCCTGAGTATTTATTACAAGCGATTGATTGGGCAATGGAAATTGCACCAGAAGCCAGACCTCAGTCTATAGAAGAGTTACAGCAGGCGTTATTAGACAAAGCCTGATTAAAATATCAAAACTGTGTTAAAAAGCAGGTATACTGAGCCGTTTTTTATGAGTGACACTATGAGACCTAGCGGACGTAATCCTGATCAATTAAGAGATGTTAAATTCATCTGTAACTATACCAAACATGCGGAAGGCTCTGTCATGGTCGAGTTTGGTGATACTCGCGTACTTTGTACGGCATCTGTTGAAAGACGCATTCCTCGTTTTTTAAAAGGTAAGGGGGAAGGCTGGGTAACGGCTGAATACGGTATGCTTCCAAGATCAACTAACGAACGGATGGGACGTGAGGCGAGTCGAGGTAAACAAGGGGGGCGTACCTTGGAAATCCAACGTCTTATTGGTCGCTCACTACGTGCTGGTATCGATTTAAAAGCCTTAGGCGAACATACGATTACCATTGATTGTGATGTTATTCAAGCGGATGGCGGTACCCGAACCGCATCCATTACCGGGGGATTTGTTGCCTTATCTATTGCAATAGAGCATATGATCGCTAAAAAACAACTTAAAAAGAACCCCTTACACGGGCAAATTGCATCGGTATCTGTAGGTATTTTTAAGGGTGTTCCTGTACTTGATCTGGATTATGCGGAAGACAGTCATGCAGAAACAGATATGAATGTGGTGATGAATGATGCCGCTGCATTTATTGAAATACAAGGTACAGCAGAAGGTCATGCGTTTAGAAAAGATGAGCTCAATGCAATGCTTGAATTAGCCGAGCATGGTATTCATCAGTTACTGGAAAAACAACGTGAGGCTTTAGCTTCGATTAAGTCATTGTAAGAACAGACGCAGCTATACCTTTCTCTTTAATTAATATTAACAAAACCCATGATGACTTTTTCTGCTAATCAACAAATCATTTTAGCCAGTGGCAATCCTGGAAAAATCAAAGAAATCCAGACGATTCTTAAAAATCACCCTATTGTTGCTCAATCTGAATTTAATGTAGAGGAAGCAGAAGAAACAGGTTCTACATTTGTTGAGAATGCGATTATTAAAGCGCGTAATGCGGCATCACAGTGTAATTTACCTGCCATTGCTGATGACTCAGGTCTTGTTGTTGATGCCTTAAAGGGGGCGCCAGGGGTTATTTCTGCTCGATATGCCGGCGTAGGTGCCTCTGATCAGGATAATTTGCTCAAGTTATTAAAGGATTTAGAAGGCATTCCTGCCGAACAACGTACGGCACGTTTTGTCTGCGTGATTGTGCTTATGCGTCATGCCAGTGACCCGTTACCTATTATTGCCCAAGGCACATGGGAAGGGCGTATATTGACTGAATCAGTGGGAGAAAATGGCTTTGGTTATGACCCTGTATTTTGGGTGCCAACGGAGCAAAAAGCATCTGCTGAATTATCAGCTGCAGTTAAAAACAGTTTAAGTCATAGAGGACAGGCATTACAACATTTAACAAGCGCCATCCAGACACTCTAAAAAGGTAAAATTACCCTCTCATCAGCTTGGTAAACAATTTACCCTGGCGGAAATACAACAAATAATCCCCTTATGGAATGGTTTAATCAATGACACTTTTTTGATTAATGCTGATTGTGTTTTACAGCGGATTAATAGCCATGTTTTTCTTCAAACTGAGCTGGTGATGGATAATCTGACCTTGTTAAACCAACATGTCAGGCAGAAATACCACTAAACTGGCATTGAGCGGATATTGATTCATAATTTTACGATTTAAAAGAGTCGGATATTATCAGTTTAATAATCACACCATTCCTACGCTTTATAAAGTGGCTCTAATATATCATTTATATCATTCGATTTTTTAACACGCTTTTTTTTCTTATTATTTGCTACAAAAAACTGGAATAATTTTTTACCTTGCCATGATGAAGTCT
>CAYMPX010000088.1:0-10330 GCA_964392135.1 uncultured Methylomarinum sp. | reverse complement strand
AACACTGTAACTTATTGATCTTAGGTTGTTATGATACTTGTGTGTAAGGAGATGGTTTTTACCATGAAGGACATGAAGTTAATGAAGAAAAAACTAAACCTTCATGGTAAAAATAACACCGTCCTGATTCTATATTATCTCAGATGTCATATCTTGAATTTATAGTCAAATTACTCAGAGAGCACAGAGATTAAGGTGTACTTTTCTTTGTGTTATTTGCGTATGCTCTGGAATCTTAGTGTACTATGGTGCGGTTTTTAACCTGGGCTTTTTAGACTGTAGGCATAATGATTTTTAGTATTTGAATTTGAGGGACGTTTTTTGTTTGCAAATTGATATTATTTAGAAACCTGCCAGGTTTTGTTGGCGTGACATGCAGGATAGGCAGTAGGTCGCTAACGTAACACTGCCGTAATGGTTTGGTGTTTTAAAAAAGCTTGTAACTGTTCACCTTCCCTCAGCCTTTTTTTCCAAGAGGGGTTGAACGATTACTTGCGCGGTAACCGTGCAAAGTATAAAAATTAACTAAACCAACCCGGGGTGTTATGAGGTGATTTTTTGTCGAAGTTTATAAGAAAAAGTATTTCGTTTAGCTTGATATGGAAGGCATTATTTGCTGTGACCCTGTCAACAGTTGTGGCATCAGGGTGTATATTTGTACTGGGGAAATACACTTATAACAGGAATCATGAGCAAAAAATTGATAGCCGGCATCAACAATATGAACAGGCTTTTGCGAGTGTTATTAGCCAGCTAAAACAAAAGGAAACTGAATTAGGCTGGTTGATCCCTTCATTTATCCATTCGGATATCCCTGGAGAAAAAGTATTAACAGAAATTATTAGTCGTATTAATAGTTTATGGTTCAAGATTGAGTTGGAGTCAGATATTCAATCGATTTTTCTGGTTGATACCATGGGGCAGTTAAAAGGGGGGTGGGGTGAAGTGCCATATCGGCAATCGTTGCTTTCTGTATGGCTTGAAAAGGTTGTTGAGGATGAGACATCAGGTAATAAAATAGTCTGTGATACCCATTGCTTTCAGTATCATGCCTTGCCTTTTTTATATAATGGCGAATTTTCAGGTGTTTTTGTTTTTGCTTCCAGCATTAATGAAATTGTTTTACAGATGAAAGAAATTACCAACGCTGATATTGGTATTCTTATCAAGACCAGCCATACACCCTATGAACAGCAACAATCAAGTTTGCCGTTGTGGTCATTAAAAATTCCCGCATTAACTGATTTTTCTAAAAATTATACGTTGCTTGAAGCATTACAGCATAGTTACCCTGAAGCGATACCCGATAAAAGCATTTCCTTCCGTTTTAATAACAACATTTACGATATTTTTACCATTCCTTTTGGAGAAGATGCTGCTCAGGCTAAACTGGTTGTTATCGATAATATTACGCAAGAATTATTAGAAAAACAAAGAGCTGTCGATTTATATATCGTGAGTGGTTTATCAAGTATCGTACTGTCAGGCATTCTGCTTTTTTTATTATTTATTCGTCCCACTGCTAAATTAAAAAAAATTATTAATTTATTACCTTTGCTTGCTGAAAAAAAATACAGTGAAGTAAAGCAAGCACTTCCGGAGCTAAAGAGAAAGCGCTTGCTAACGGATGAAATTGATGTGTTAGATACAACGACACATCACTTAATTAGAACTCTAACCAAACTTGACCAGGAGATTGAACAAAAAAATGTAACATTAACAGAGCGTAGCAATGAGTTAAAAAACGAGCGTAATTTCGTTGCAGATATATTGGATACTGCACAAGTTATTATTATGAGGCTGGATCAATCAGGACAAATACTTTCTATTAACCAGTATGCTGAAAAGCTGACTGGTTATGGTAAAGAGACGTTAGTCAGTAAACATTTATTTACCGATTTGATTTACGATAATGAAAGTTATGAAGTACTTAATCATATTATTCCCGATCTGCTTGATAAAAAATACACCACCTATAAACACGATAGCACTTTGTCTTCATTAAAAGGGAATATGCTCTATATATCATGGTTTTTTACGCTGATTCATAATGTGGATACTCAGCCTGAAATTCTAGTTGTGGGATTAGACCTGACAGAAAGGCGTGCAGTTGAAACCAAGCTGGCCTGGCTTGCTGATCATGATCCTTTGACAGGGTTATTCAATCGACGTCGTTTTGAGCATGAATTACATCGTGTTTTTATTGAAGCAGACAGATTTAGCCATACATGTGCTTTAATCTTTTTTGATGTGGATCAGTTCAAATATATTAATGATAGTAGTGGGCATCAGGCAGGCGACCAGTTATTATCAAGGATTGCTGAAGAATTAAAATTAGTTGTACGCAAGACTGACATTATTGCCCGGTTTGGCGGTGATGAATTCGTGGTGTTATCGCCTCAGGTGACTCAGACAGGTGCTGAGGCACTGATTAATAAGATATTTACTCAGGTCATGGGGGTAGAGGTTGTATTGGGGGAGATATTACATAAAGTGAGTATTAGTGCCGGCTTGCTTATGTTCCCAGTCGAGGGGTATACAGAACAGGATTTAATGGCGAGTGTAGATGTCGCTATGTATAAAGCAAAGGATTCAGGTCGAGGTATGTGGTGTCTGGCATCACCGAGTGATCTGGATAGAGATGAGGTGAAGCGCCGGGTGAATTGGAAGTCAAAGATTGAAAAGGCTTTGGCGGATGAACGTTTTGTACTTTATTTTCAGCCAATTATGCGTATAGCGGATAAACGTATCTCGCATTATGAATGCCTGTTGCGAATGATCGATGAAAATGGCGATATTATACCGCCAGGTCCTTTTATTTGTGTTGCTGAGCAAACAGGGTTAATTAAATATATAGATAAAATGGTGTTGGAAATGGCTTTCAAGCATCAAAAACAGTTTATGGATAAAGGCTTGAATATTATTTTATCTGTCAATATGTCGGGTGAATTAATATCAAATCCCGATGCATTTCAGCTGTGTACCTCACTGCTTGAGAGCCATGGCGTGAGAGCCGATCAATTTATTTTTGAAGTAACTGAAACGCAGGCGGTTACAAATCTGCAATCGGCAAATGGTTTTGTAACACGATTAACGGCTATAGGCGGTCAGTTCGCGCTAGACGATTTTGGGGTCGGTTTTTCTTCAATGAATTACTTGAAAAAATTGCCGGTACAGTATTTGAAAATAGATGGCGAATTTATTAAAGCATTACCGAGTACTTATGAAGACAGATTGTTTGTTAAAGCAATTAATGAAGTAGGGCAGGGAATGGGTATTAAAACCATTGCTGAATTTGTAGAAAATGATGAAATTCTTGATGTCTTGTCAGAAATCGGTGTTGATTATGCGCAGGGCTATGGTATTGGGAAACCTATGCCTTATCCTGAGTTTCATTGAAAGTATTAATTTATATGCGAATTTTATAGACAAGTAACAAGGAAATTGATGCCAAATACAACAGTACAGAAAATGCTAGATAGTTTTGATGATCTTACTTTACTGCAGAAAACTTATAGATTAGCGGATAAAGAAGAAGAAAAATTACTCAATATTATGGAGGGAATTAAATCTTATAGAAAATATATAGACATAACAGGAGGTATTTTAGAAACCAAAAGAATAACGCCTGCTGCAGACTATGCACCAAACTCTAAACCTTTGCAAATAAGAAAACAAGCACAGGTCAAACCAATGGATGATGAATTTTCATTGTCAGCTGAAGAGGTCAATGAATTTATACGTGATGGTATTATAGGTCCGTTTGATGTGATTTCAGCCGAGCAGGCGGAGCAGCTGTATTCCAGAACTTATGAAATGTTTAATCATGAGTTTGAGGATGATTTTCTGTTAGGTGAAGAATTTAAGCATACGCTTAAAAATAGTGGTAACTGGACGTTAAATTATGCCGGTGTCTGGCAGGCGCTTAATTGTGCAGAATACCGAGATCTTCTTGCTAGAAAAGAAATTACGGATAGGCTGGCAAGTTTATTGGGTAATAATATAATGTGCTGGCGCTCCCAGGTTTTTGAAATTAACCCGGGGCAAGCCGGTACATTTTGGCATCAAGCGAGTGCATTTAAAGAAACATCAAAAAAAGAAAAGTTAAAATTTCCTTCAGGTATGGACCCCAGAATGGGACAGCTTACAGCATGGATAGCATTACAAGATGTTGATGAAACAAATGCTTGTATGCAGTTTTTACCGGGTAGTCAGGCGCATGATTGTTTTGAAAAATTTATTTATGAGTACCTGGATAATATTGCATATTTCATGAGGGATAAAACGGATGATGAAATGTATAGTAGTTTAAAAACATTAATGTTTTCTCCTAATATTTTTCACAAAGCATATTGTATATTGAAAGAAGCTGTAACTTACCTGGAGTGGTTGTTTGATGGCTTTGAGGTAACGTCCTACCCTATGAAAGCGGGGCAGGCAATTATTTTTTCTTCTATGGTCTGTCATGCGTCTTATGGGAATAGTTCTGATCGTAGTCGTGTCGCTTTAGGAGGGCGATATACCACGCCCGATGTAAAAATATATGATGGTTTTTCGACTGATTATATTTCAACACAGGCAGGTAATTTAGAGTTTCCAATAGATAAGCTTGCTGGTTTTATGGTTCGTGGCGTAGATGAGTTTCATTGTAATAATATACGTGTTTATGATTAAGGAAAAATTTTGTGAAAAAAGGATATACCGTATCAATTTTAAATGATTATTCACGGCTGGATGAGATTTACCGGCTTACGCATGATACTTTTGTTTTATCAGGCGAAATAGTTCCCCAGGATAATTCTATGATTAGCACAT
This sequence comes from uncultured Methylomarinum sp., assembly GCA_964392135.1. Lineage (GTDB taxonomy): Bacteria > Pseudomonadota > Gammaproteobacteria > Methylococcales > Methylomonadaceae > QPIN01. Next base: position 5,515 of record CAYMPX010000088.1, on the reverse strand, counting down.
GTCCTCATTTAGATAGTCACTCAAATACTATCGTTGTGATTGCGGAGCAGGAGGGCAAAATTATCGGAACCATTACCGCTACAATAGATAGTGAAATGGGTTTAAATATGGATAAATGGTTTGATAAGGAAATTGCTGAGCATAGGACATCAGACTCTGATAAATTGGGGGCTGCCTGGCGATTGGCAACTGCACCTGCTTTTCGAGGAAGCAGGCGGCTGATTATTGATTTAATTACAACCGCAATTGAATGTTTAATTGAATCAGGATGTACTCTATGTTTTTTTGCATTAATGAGTAAGCATACACGATTCTATCGGCGACTTATGGATGCGCAGATTATAAGGACTAAAGATGTTTCGTTTGATGAAGCTATACCTATGGAGTTAAATTTGATGAAAATTAATTTAGGAAATCATTGGAAAAGAAACAAATTTACACGATTAAAAATCGTAGGATATGAGTAAAGTATATAGATCCCAATATTGAGTGGTTGAGTCGTTTTCAAGGCTTGATAGCCAGGCTGTGCCATTAATGCGATGATATTCAGCGCTTATAAGTGTAGAGGGGGTAACCGAGGCTCGTAATCCAAAGGTCCAGTCTTTTGCAAACTGGGAGTAGTTAGTTACATTAAATTTAGAAGCAAATTGTTTGCCGTTTTTGTCATTTTTATCCGCAGTCAGTTGGTCATAGCGAATTAACCCTTCTAAGTAATTTGTAAACCGATAAGTCCCTTGTATATAAAAACTCTCCCCGGTTCTTTTAATGTCAGGGAACGCGCCAAAGCCTGTTAATTGAACTTTTCTTTGTGCATATTCTGCTGTTAATGACCAGTCTTCGGCATTGTATTGCGCTGAAAAAATAAGCGGCTTGAATTTAAAAGAACCGGATGAAAATAGCGCTTGAGTGCTGGGTTTGTAATCGACCTTTAAATCAGCATAAGTTATAGCAAGTCGAATGAGTCCGCTTTGCCATTCATAATTTAGACGGGTTATCCATAAGGCGTCTCCTTGCATTTTTCCATTATCTTGACCAACAATAGAATTTTTGAAACTTGGGTCGTCGACACGAGGTTTCGTGATACCTATAGTCAATGCAATATCGCCATAATCTGATTGATGTTCTGCATATAAATACCCCCCATCTGCTGATAGTGCCAGGTTTCTATTCCGGTCAAAATAGATTGATTGCGGTAATAAAACACTGGGGCGAGTCGATGCGACATCTCGTGTATCATTGTATAATCCTAACGGTGTAGGCACTCTACCCGCCTTAATGCCCAATAAAGTAGACTCAGATGAATAAAAATTGTAGTCAATAAGCCCATAGTCAATTCGTAAGTCGTCTTCATCGGTTTGCCCGGCATTTCGCCAGACAACTTGTAAGGCTAGCTGTAATTCGGGCATGACTCGCCATGAGCCATTAAGACCTAATTCGCGGAAATCAACGGAAATATTATCATCACTGTGACCGAATAGGTTGTTATCTGAAGTATGGAGAAAACCTTGGGATAAAAACCCATGAATTTGTACAGATTTTGGTAGTTCAAAACTGAGAACGTCTTCAGTTGCCTGGGCGGTATTTGATAAAACAAAAATATAAGTCAAAAAAGTCAAGCGGAATACAAACGATTTTTTGTTTTTTTTGAAACGAAAGAAGTTCATATTAATTATTTTGTCTTGATTGAATCTGAAGGATTTTGATGCCTTCCTGGATATCGCTGATTCTTAAATAGCCTATAGCACCCACAATAGATGATACTTTTTTAATCATTTCTTCTTTACTATCAAGTTGGATAGGGGCTTGTCCCGAACCGCTAAAGACTAATCTGTCCCATGATCTGCGCATTTGGTAGGGAAAAACATTCAGTATGGTTTTGCAAAAGCTTTTGTGTAATGAGTCGTTGTCTGCCAGCACAAAAAGAGTGACAGGCGTGTTGTCTTTCCATTTGTGTAAACGCATTTTAAAAATAGCATTAAGACCGTGTTGGGAGATGCTATCTTGATTGAGTTGTTGATTAACAACGGTAACCACAGGTGCGAGTTGAGAACTTTGGTTATCTTCAGCCAGGCAAGATGCGCTTTGTATTAACAAAAATAAGAATAATATATTTTTAATTATTGAGCGCATAAAATGGAGTCAGGAAGGACATTAATACCCTGTTAACTGTAAGTGTACGATTACATTGAATAGGGTTATTGTAGCCTAAGCTAAATGACTTGCAAGTAAAATGTTCAAATGCAGGCATCAAGTTTGTAAGTGGTCAGGGAGATATTAAGAATTCAGGATTTATAAGATCTGAAACGATAATAGGTAGGATGTGCTGAGGCACGAAGTGCATTATACCACTTTTGTATAGTATTAAATTCTCGTTTCTAAGGTGCTTGGCTGTAAGCGCAGTAGGTTACAGTGGGGAACGAGCTGTAACAATATATGACCTGAGTGTTGTAGTTCCTGTTATCACGGGCAACCTACGAGCTTCGGTAGGGGTAACTCCAACAACTAATGGTTATCGTTTTTGTTACTTGCTTGTGGTTAAGGTTTCATAGTCTAACAGAAAAAGTCAGTTGTATGGTGGGTTTATAAATGCTGAAAACTTTGTTGATATGATAACGAAATTATGCAATTCAACCTTGAATCTTAAATGAAAGACCCCATAGTAAAATGCATTGATAAGTAGAATAGTTGGAGTTGATGAATGAATAATAAACAAGGGACATCTGAAGCTAAATCGGATAGTGAATTGATTGATGAGGTGCTTGAACAGGCTGTCGAAAGTGATGCATTAGGGGTCGCCGATGTAGAACTTGACGCTGCTGAGGTTGAAGCTGAAGAACCCGTGGAAGATATATCAGTAGAAGCACTTAAAAAGCAACTGAAACAGGCTGAAAAACAAGCGGCAGAAAACTGGGATAAAGCTGTTCGTACCCAGGCAGAAATGGAAAATTTAAAAAGACGGACACAAAAGGATTTGGAAAATGCGCATAAGTATGGTTTGGAGAAGTTTGCTAAAGAATTATTGACTGTTATTGATAGTTTGGAGTTAGGTATCCAGGCATCAACCAGTGATGCGCCAGAAGTGGTTGCCTTACGAGAAGGGAGTGAGCTAACGATTAAACAGTTTGAATCGGTCTTTGCAAAATTTAATATTGAAGCCCTGGATCCTACAGGGCAAGTTTTTAATCCCGAATTACATCAAGCGATGACAATGCATCCTAGCGCGGATGTTGAACCCAATACCGTTTTGAATGTGTTTCAAAAAGGGTATATTTTAAATGGTCGTTTAATTCGTCCAGCAATGGTTGTCGTTTCAAAGGCTGCTGAAGTATCTAAATCGGAAAATGATACAACAAACTTGGATGAGCAGGCTTGAAATTAGTTTAAACAACCTTATATTAATAGATAAATAAAGTAACACTAAAAAATCTGGAGATTTTAATGGCTAAGATAATTGGAATTGATTTAGGAACCACGAATTCATGTGTGGCAGTTTTAGAGAATGGAACATCTCGTGTAATTGAGAATAGTGAAGGGGCGCGTACAACACCTTCTATTATCGCTTTCACAAGTGATGATGAAGTATTAGTCGGTCAATCAGCAAAGCGCCAGGCAGTGACTAACCCTGAAAATACATTGTTTGCGATCAAACGTTTAATTGGTCGCCGCTTTAAAGATGATGTGGTACAAAAAGACATCAAAATGGTGCCTTATAATATTGTTGAAGCAGACAATGGTGATGCCTGGGTTGAATGTCACGGTAAAAAAATGGCAGCCCCTGAAGTTTCATCACGTATTTTGATGAAAATGAAAAAAGATGCAGAAGCATTTTTAGGCGAAGAAGTCACTGAAGCTGTTATTACAGTACCCGCTTACTTTAACGATTCACAGCGTCAGGCAACAAAAGATGCCGGTCGTATTGCAGGTCTGGATGTTAAACGTATTATCAACGAGCCAACAGCAGCGGCACTGGCTTTTGGTATGGATAAGCCTAAAGGTGATACAACCATTGCAGTTTATGATTTGGGTGGTGGTACTTTTGATGTGTCTATCATCGAAATTGCAGAAATTGAAGGCGAGCATCAGTTTGAAGTATTAGCGACAAATGGCGACACTTTCTTAGGCGGTGAAGATTTTGATTTAAGAATTATTGACTTTCTGGCGGCCGAATTTAAAAAAGATAATGGTATAGATCTACATAATGACCCATTAGCTTTGCAGCGTCTGAAAGAAGCGGCAGAAAAAGCCAAGATTGAATTGTCATCAACAGAACAAACAGATATTAATCTACCGTATGTTACTGCAGATGCATCAGGTCCTAAACATTTAAATGTTAAATTAACACGTGCAAAACTTGAATCATTAGTTGATGATTTAATTGCAAGAACTAAAGGGCCTTGTGAGATAGCATTGAAAGACGCAGGTTTATCCGCCTCTGAAATCAACGATGTGATTTTGGTTGGTGGTCAAAGTCGTATGCCTAAAGTGCAAGAAATTGTACAAGCTATTTTCGGTAAAGAGCCGCGTAAAGACGTTAACCCTGATGAAGCGGTCGCATTAGGTGCTGCGATTCAGGCAGGTGTTTTAGGGGGTGATGTTAAAGATGTCTTGTTATTGGATGTTACGCCATTGTCTTTAGGTATTGAGACTATGGGTGGGGTAATGACTAAGTTGATTGAGAAAAATACCACGATTCCAACCAATGCGGCGCAAGTATTTTCAACAGCTGAAGATAACCAGACAGCGGTAACGGTACATGTATTACAAGGTGAACGCGAAGTGGCAAGTGGTAATAAATCATTAGGTCGTTTTGATTTATCGGATATTCCACCTGCACCGCGTGGTATTCCACAAGTTGAAGTATCATTTGATATTGATGCTAACGGTATCTTGAATGTATCGGCTAAAGATAAAGCAACAGGTAAAGCGCAATCGATCATCATTAAAGCATCCAGTGGTTTATCGGATGATGAAGTCGATCGTATGATTAAAGATGCAGAAGCACATGCGGATGAAGATAAGAAAATTACTGAATTAGTATCAGCACGTAATTCAGCAGAAAGCATGATTAACGCGACTGAAAAATCAATGGAAGAGCTAGGTGAGCAAGTTTCTGCCGAAGAAAAAACAGCCATTGAAGCGGCTATTTCTGAGTTGCACGAAGTGCTTAAAGGCGAAGACAAAGGTGTAATCGAAGAAAAAACCACAGCTTTGACAGAGTTATCGGGGAAATTAGCTGAACGCGTCTATGCACAAAAAGCGGAGGCAGAAGGTGATGCAGCAGAGGCTGATACGTCAGCAGAATCTGCACCAGCAGATGATGTGGTCGATGCTGAATTTGAAGAAGTGAAAGACGACGATAAAAAATAAGTCGTTTTGTAAACGCTCATAATAGTCGCTTGGGCTGGTTGTTAAGTAGATTACAGACCAACTGATTTGTTTGAGCGTTTACTATTATTCTTGATAAGGGTAGCAATGCGCTTATTTTTCCTGATACTTAGGGGACTAAAAAAACCGC
>CAYMPX010000087.1:0-10360 GCA_964392135.1 uncultured Methylomarinum sp. | reverse complement strand
GTTCCAGCCTCATTAACTGCTCTGAATCAGGCGCGGATACCTTAGGAAGAACAGCGTCTGTATTAGCCAGAGGTGAAAGCCTTACCGCGCATGCGCGTTCTGCTGAATATAGGATAAATAAATAACCCTTATTCTTTTGGTAGCTTATGTCTTACCTGCCCTGCTTTGTTAAAACGGTAGGGTGGGGAAAACATCAACTGTTCTTATCAAGCGTTTCAATTCCCATAGACACTGCAACCACATGACTCAAAAGCTAATTTCCACTGTTTTCCGTAAAGAAATTTTAGGCATGTCAGCATATAAGGTTGCTGAAGCCAACAAACTGATCAAACTAGATGCCATGGAAAACCCCTATACATGGCCTGAAGACATTAAAGCACGATGGCTAGAACAAATAAAAAACTGCCCTATCAATCGTTACCCCGATCCGGAAGCCAGGAAACTTACAGCCACCCTGAAAAAAACCAATCAAATCCCTGAGCAAAGTGAGATTTTATTAGGCAATGGTTCCGATGAGATTATTCAGCTTTTACTGATGGCACTACCATCAAATGCACATATATTAGCGCCTGGCCCAGGCTTTGTCATGTATCGGCAAGTTGCCCTTAGTCTAGGCCTTAATTACCAAAGTATTCCTGTTCTAGCCAATAGCTTTGAACTCGACCTACCTGCCATGCTGAACAACATTAAACAAACGCAGCCTGCTGTGATTTTTTTGGCCTACCCTAATAATCCGACTGCTAATTTATTTAATGCGCAAGACATGGAACGCATTATTAATACAGCAACAGGACTGGTTATTATTGATGAAGCCTACGCGCCTTTTGCAGATGCCAGCTTTATCAACCAACTCCCTGAGCACTCCAATTTACTGGTAATGCGTACTGTTTCTAAATTAGGACTGGCAGGACTTCGTCTGGGGTTTATTGCCGGCCATAAAAGTATTATTGAGCAGCTTAATAAAATACGATTACCTTACAACATCAACAGCCTGACACAAGTGACTGCTGATTTTGCCCTGAACAATCAAGACTTATTTGAACAACAAACCCGGCAAATCTGTAAAGACAGAGCCTTTGTTACCGAACAACTCAGCACACTAACAGGGATAACCGTGTATCCTAGTGCGGCAAATTTTATTCTGTTCAAAACCCCGAAAGACCAGGCAAATAAATTTTTTGAACAATTAAAGCAACAGGGAATTTTAATTAAAAATCTATCCCCCCAAGGTGAGTTACTCACCGATTGCCTACGTGTAACTATAGGTAAACCGGAGGAAAATAAAGCATTTATTAATGCCTTATCGGCAATTATAAATTCACATTGGGGGAGGCAACAGTGAATAATATACCCATCCCCCTATTCACGCAGGATTTTTTCCTCGTTCCCGCTCCCGCGTGGGAACGCAGACCGAGACAAATATAAGCACCGTATGCATTCCCACCGGGGATGATGGGAACGAGAAAAAACATGATGTTATGCAAAGCAATAAATTGTATTACCCAAACATCATAAACTCGCATTTTTAAAAGAAACACCTCGAAAACCTCAAGAAGTAGATGCAATACATCAATAAGCGCTTCAAAAAAGGTAAGCTGTAATGGTATATTGTTCACATAAATATAATAATTGATGTATTAACAGATACATCGTCACAACCAGGAGCGTTATACATGGCTAATGAAGTCGTCGATAAATCCAAACGCCAGTTTCTAACCACTGCCCTTTCTGTTGTTGGTGCGGTGGGTACAGGATACTTGGCTGTTCCTTTTCTTTCACAAATGCAACCCAGTGCCAAAGCAATGGCAGCGGGAGCACCTGTAGAAGTTGATATTAGTAAAATAGAGCCTGGTCAGCTAATTCGTGTTGCATGGAGAGGAAAACCGGTTTGGGTATTATATCGAACCCCTGAAGTACTTGATATTTTAGAAAAAGACACCAGGAAGCTTGCCGACCCAACCTCAATAGAATCGGAACAACCTGACTATGTCAGTGATAATCTACGCTCAATTAAGCCTGAAATTTTTGTGGCTGTCGGTCTTTGCACTCACTTAGGCTGCTCGCCAACCTTTAGACCTGAAATTGCCCCGACCGATTTAGGGAAAGACTGGAAAGGGGGGTTTTTCTGTCCTTGTCATGGTTCTGGCTTTGACTTGGCTGGTCGCGTATACCGATCTGTTCCTGCCCCAACCAACCTGGTTATCCCCCCTTATCGCTACATTACAGAGACTCTCATTATTATTGGTGAAGATACTATAGAGGCAAGCGCATGAAAAATAAAATAGATGAGTGGGTAGGCGTACGTTTTCCACTATCAAAACTGTGGAATGATCATATGGCGCAATACTACGCGCCTAAAAACTTTAACTTTTGGTATTTTTTTGGTTCGCTTGCCTTACTGATGCTAGTTAATCAGTTCTTGACTGGCATATTGTTAACCATGAATTACAAACCAGATGCAAAATTAGCCTTTGACTCTATTGAGTACATCATGCGAGATGTTAACTGGGGCTGGTTAGTTCGCTATATGCATTCCACGGGTGCATCTGCCTTTTTCATCATCATATATCTGCACATGTTCAGAGGTATGCTGTACGGTTCGTACAAACATCCCAGAGAACTGATATGGATATTCGGCATGCTACTGTTTGTATGTTTAATGGCTGAAGCGTTTATGGGCTATTTGTTACCTTGGGGACAAATGTCTTACTGGGGCGCTCAGGTTATTATTTCACTGTTTAGTGCCATCCCTGTTATTGGTGAAGAGTTATCCTTATGGATTCGGGGGGACTATGTTATTTCAGATGCCACTCTCAACCGTTTCTTTGCCTTCCATGTGATAGCCGTGCCTTTAGCCTTGCTTATCCTGGTATTTTTGCACATTGTGGCATTACATGAAGTGGGTTCAAATAACCCCGATGGTATTGAAATAAAACAATTAAAAGATCCCTGGGGAAAACCTGTCGATGGCATTCCTTTTCACCCTTACTATACGGTAAAAGATATCGTTGGCGTTGCCGTTTTCTTATTCTTCTTCGCAACCGTCATCTTCTATATGCCTGAAATGGGCGGCTACTTCCTGGAACATGCGAACTTTATTCCAGCAGATCCTTTAATGACACCTGAGCATATTGAGCCTTCCTGGTATTTTACGCCTTTCTATGCCATTTTAAGAGCCGTGCCTGATAAATTTGCCGGGGTTATCGCTATGGGTGGCTCTATCGTGGTGTTATTCCTACTGCCTTGGCTAGATCGCTGTAAAGTTAAATCTATTCGTTATAGAGGCGGCATTTACAAAAAAGCATTGGCATTATTTGTTATCAGCTTTCTTGCGTTGGGTTACTTAGGCACACAACCTGCGACACCTACATATACCATGATGGCGCGTATTTTTACCGTGATCTACTTTGGCTTTTTCTTATTAATGCCTATCTATACTCGCTGGGAGAAAACCAAACCTGTACCACGACGTGTTACTGATGAGCCTGATATGGAAGAAAAATATGGCGCTTTAGTTGAAGCATTTGATGAAATGACAATTAAAGAACCGAGTAAAGCACATTGGGGAGCCATCGAATTTCCTATCATAAAACCTAATAAATCGGGTATTGTCCATGTATTAACCCGGTTACTAAAAAGACTAAAAGGGAGTCTGGATTAATTATGAAAAAAATCATCTATACATTATTACTCTTACTACCTCTTGGTACACTCTCGGCAGCAGGCAATGTGGCATTGCAAAGCGTTGATATAGACTTGACAGACTATGAATCAATACAGCGAGGTGCAAAACATTACGTCACCTATTGTCTGGGTTGTCACTCTGTAAAATACATGCGTTATAAACGTATTGCTATAGACCTGGAGATGGATGAAGACAAACTGTTAGCTAAAATTGCACCGGTAGGGGCTGCTATTTACGATCCAATGCTCACCGCAATGAATCCTAAAGATTCAAACAAATGGTTTGGCATAACGCCACCTGACTTATCATTAATTGCCAGAGTAAGAGGGGGGGATTGGCTTTATACTTATCTGAAAGGTTTTTATGTAGACAAAAGCATGCCTTTAGGGGTTAACAACACCGTCTTTAAAGATGTTGGCATGCCTAATATGCTTTGGAAATTACAAGGTATACAGGAACCTGTCATTGAAAAAGTACGGGGGGAAGATGTGGTGACACATTTAAAACTGGTAGAAAAAGGCACCCAATCTCGTGCCGGATTTGACCAGACCGTAACAGAACTTGTCAACTTCCTGGTTTATGTTGGCGAACCTGTTCAGCTAGAAAGACAACGCATGGGAAAATATGTTTTATTATTTCTCATTATGTTTGGAGTCATTGCTTATCTACTGAAAAAAGAATACTGGAAAGACATCCACTAAAGTATCTATACCCGCAAGGATGCGGGTATTCCTTTCCTCTGTAACACCCTCCTGTTTCCCCTCCATTTAGCAATAATCGGCTCGTAACAATTCCAGAGCAACAAAAAATACAGCTATGATATAATGTCGCACTTCCAGTTCTAAATTATAAAGGTTGGGGTTCGTGACAAATAGCACTGCTCGAAAATCAGTAATGACTCTTTTTAGCTCGTCAACATGTGCACTAAGCCATTGTGTACGCCTTGTTTTACATGAAAAAAATATCACTACAGATATTAAATTCTTTGACTCGTCGCAACCACCGGAAGACTTATTAGAACTTAATCCTACAGGCGCTTCTCCTACATTAATTGAACGTGATCTGGTTTTATATGACTCACGTATCATTATGGAGTATTTAGATGAGCGTTTTCCTCATCCCCCTTTGCACCAAATGGATCCGGTTTCCCGGGCAAACACCCGGATGATTATTAAACGTATAGACCAGAACTGGTATCACTTACTGGATGAAATCATCAATTCCGGTGAAAAAAAATCAGCCCGTTCTAAAAAAATGCTCAAGGAAAGTCTCATGGCAGCCAGTCCTGTTTTTGAATCACAACCTTACTTTATGAGCGAAGAATATTCATTGATTGACTGCGCCATGGCTCCCTTATTATGGCGGCTACCCAGCCTGGGTGTTGATCTTAATGCACTAGGCTCTGCAATAGCAATCTACTCAAACCGTCTCTTCTCAAGAGAAGCTTTTCAAGCAAGTCTTAGTGAAGCAGAAAAAGAAATGGCACCTCAAAGCAAATGACTTCATTAAAACCTTATATGATCCGTTCAATCTACGAATGGATCATAGATAATCAACTGACACCTCACCTTTTAGTTGATGCTGAAAATTCTGACTCTGTCTTGCCTCAAGACTTTATTGAAGATGGTAAAATCGTCCTTAATATTAAACCTGAAGCGATTCAAGGTTTAATACTCGGCAATGAAAAAATTCAATTTAATGCGCGTTTTTCTGGCATAGCCATGCAGATAGTAACACCAACAACCGCAGTCCTGGCAATTTACGCCAAAGAAAATGGCAAAGGTATGGTTTTTGATCCTGAAGACTATGACAGCACCCCACCACCAGAAGAAAAATCAACCAGACCTCAATTAAGAGTTGTCAAATAAAGCAATCCTTTTAAGCGCTCGGCAGACAACAACCAACAGAACAATCTCAATATTTCTTTATCCTCCCATCAAACCTGCTTTCTTTTAGGTTAAGGGAGGGGAAATTCATTAACTTATACATTCCTAAATCCACCCTCTGGATTTTCTCTTAAAAAACATACAAATACTTTTTTTGTAACTGCTCTATATTATCCTCAACGATAGCCCTGCCAAACTAACTAACATCCATAATTAGCGGCTAAAATCTATATATTTCAAAAAAATATCAATTCAGTTACTATAGCGACACAGTACTATTACTAGATAACCACTACTAACAACAAAAAAGGTATAATCAGCGATGTTACTACGACTATTAATGCTCTTAAGTTTTCTTTATTCCACTCTGTTATCGGCTGAAACCATTCAGCCCTCCGTTGCAATTAAAGACCCTGCTATTGGCGAAGGTATTTCTAAAAGTCTGATAAAACGACTTGACATAAATCAGATTCGTACTGAAATGGAATCGTCATTTAGAGCAACCCGCAAATTTAGAGTCCTAAGTCGCGACAAATCGACACTAAAAGCGATTTTAGATGAGCAAAATTTTGCTCAATCGGATTTAACCCAAGGTGATGCGGCGAATAAAGGTCAATTAAGCAATGCCAACTACTTGATTATCCCCACCGTCACCGACTTTAAATTCTACCGTTCACACCAGGCTCTACCCAATTTTGACAGTAAATTCAAGCGCAGAGATTCAGGATTACTTCTGGTTAACGCCCAGATGTTAGACTCTACATCGGGACAAATTGTTACCACATTTTCGTTAAAAGCAACATTTGCCACAAAACAAAGTATTGTAAATGAACGTGCAGGTGCACCTAGTAGCGTTTATTTCTCAAAAATGGCAAAAAATATCGCTGCAAAACTAGCCAACCAGTTTGTTGCAGCCGTTTATCCAATGAAAGTTGTTAAACGCACAGCTAATGGTCAAGTGATTCTTAACCGAGGACAAGATGGCGGACTTAAAAAAGGTACGGTATTAGCAGTATTCTTAGCAGGAGAGGAGCTTATTGATCCCGATACAGGCGAATCATTAGGGTCTAGCGAAGAATATATCGGCGAAGTTAAAGTAACCCGTATTAACCCAAAAATCACCTTTGCAAAAATCATCAAAGAAATAGACCCTGTTAACATGCCTTTATCCAGCGGAAATATTGTGAGACGACCTCAATAAACTTTAGGTTTTTTAAATCACCCTATATCCTGGTTCGAATCCCCATATCACAGGATTCGAACTCACTTCATTCCATAAAGGCTACCAATAATAATGAATACTAAAAATATTTATCGTTCCTTCCTTATTTTAGTCATGATATTTACCTTGTCTGCATGTGATAAGGAAACAGATAGCACCACCACTAACCAAAAAATCAAAATAGCCGTTCTAAGTACTAGCGACTTTTTTCCAGACAGAGCCGTACAACAACGCATGGGATTACCTGATGAATTAGCTGCTCGCGTTATTGAACATTTAACCCTCAGCAACCGATTTCAAGTATTAGAACGCACAGCACTTAGAAAGATCATCAATGAACAACAATTTGGTAAAGAAAGTAAAGAGTCCTTTTTAGACAAGACCCTAAATGCGGCTATTGATAACTTACCCGATGTGAATGCACTCACTGTTGCGGTAACGGCTTCTGCAGCAGACAGTAATGACCTCATTAAAGACTATCAAAATCTTGGCTCTGCCATGGGCGCTGATTTTTTAGTGTTTGCGGTACTTGAAAAAATCACTGAAACCTCTAAAAAAATCGCCCTTCCTTACAGTGAATCCAACAAGACATTTACCCGCAATAAAACGGATGCGCGATTAAGATTACGTATTATTGATGCTAAAACAGGCACTATTGCGGGTGTTGCAAGTTTTAGAACCCAAGTCAGTGAATCATTATTTGCCGGCCAGCAATCCTCAAAAGATGCGTTTTCAACATTCGATCACTTAGGCGGTTTAGCTGCCAATAAAGTGCTTGATATTACCTTCCCTGCAAAAATTGTCAGCAATGATCCGTTGGTGATTAACCGGGGGGGAAATGACAACTACCAGGCAGGTTCAACATTTAAGGTGGTGCGTGAAGCGAAAGAAATTTTTGATAATAACGGGGTTTCTATAGGTCGCGTAAAAACAGCCGTTGGCAGCATAAAATTAACCGGGATACAAGATACATTATCCGTTGTTGAATTAGTTGAAGGTAACGTGCAAGCCGGCGATTTACTGGTCATGGTTGATACAGAGCAACCAAAAACCAAAGCTGTACCTGCTGGAACCCGTCATACCGATGGCAAACAAAATGGCAGAATCACCCTGGCTGTCGGAAGAATTCGACTTAATAATGCAGGCAACAATAAATTGCTTGCGGAAGAATACCGTAACCGCGTTAAAAATGATCTATTAGTCAAACTAACCAACAGCAAACGCTTCGATATTTTAGAAAGACAGGAAGTTGATCAATTACTTGATGAAAAAGGCTTTGCTGCATTGATTCAAGGGCAACAAATAGAAAGTAAATTATCTGAGATGACCGAAGCGGATTACTTAATCATGACTCTGGTTAATGATTTTGTGATTAAAACAGAACAACAGAAAGTGGCTTACGTTGATCAAATTCAATCACGTCACTTTGCTATTGTTGATGCCACGTTACGCATTGTCGACACCCATACCGGTAAATTATTAGCCGCAGATAAAATCAGAATCAACCAACGTCTGGATCATTATAACAATAATGTGACCGACACTATCTATGCCGATATGGTTGATGATTTTACCAGCACATTGGTTAGTCGTATTATGCTACGCCTCTACCCCATAAAAATAATTGGGGCTGTATCAGATAAAGTTTTCTACATCAACCGTGGTACTGATGGCGACTTGAATACTGGCTTTATTTTTGATGTAATGCGTGAAGGAGAAGAGATGTTCGATCCTGATACTGGCATATCCTTTGGTAAAGTTGAACAGAAAATAGCCCAGGTGAGTGTCGCTGATGTTGAACCATCCCGAGCAAAAGTCCAGATTATTAATGGATCAGGCATTAAAAATGGCGATCGATTAAGACAGGCAAAACCAGAAATAAAAAAAGCAGCTAAACCGCAGGTAAGAAAACCTAAATTTTAAAATCATTCCTAGTGCAAGGCACCAGGATTTTTACTGACCACAAAGTGAATAATCTTGCACGCCTTGCCCCCCCCATATTTCCGTCTTTATAATAAGAATAATGATAAACAGACACCTTTCTAAAGCGCTATGTCTCGGGCTATTGGCTAACATGCTAATGTTACCCAGCAGTCATGCAAATGATGCATTAAACATTTTTAATTCATTAATCAACCAATCACAGCGACCCTCAGCGTATGTGCGACATAATCCGTCGGCTCTTAATACACAAATTACACGTAATGTTATTTACGGTGGATATTCTAAAGATTTTCTACCGATAAAAAATTTAATAACAACCGAACAATGGGTGCAAGCCTATCAATTACAACAACTGCGCGTTAAGCAATCAGACCCCGCTGATTTTTTAAATTCCAATGAAGCCGGCTTATTAGCACTCGACACCCATAATGCAGCCAATGCCATACATCATTTTACCGCTGCCGAGCATTTCTTAAAGATCAATGCGGCGAAGTCTTTCCTCGAAGATGGCGCAACCAGTCTGGGTTTAGAAGCGCTGAGCTTTATATCGGGTAAAGGTGATTTAACCGAATATAACGGCGCACCTTTTGAAAGAATATTAATGCTCAATTACAAATCCATTAGCTATTTACTCAATGGAGAGCGTAAAGCCTATAACGTGACACGCCGTGCAATTGATTGGCAAAATATAGAACAAAAAGAATTTGAAAAAAGTCTTGAATCTGCAAAACAAAAAATCAGCGAAGAAGAAGCTAAAATAAAGGAAAAACAGCAGGATAATAGCATTGTAGGCACAGGTAATATCTTTAGCGTTATTGCCAATCAATATAAAAGCTCAGAAAAAACAGCCTTGAGTGTATCCAGTGCCTATGTAAATCCTTTCGGCTTTTACATGGCAGGTATTGTCCAGGAGTTTGATAGTTTTGAAGATGCTTCACTACGCGATAACGCTAGAATTTCTTATAAAAAGGCCTTAAAACTCAACCCTGAAAGTAAGGTCTTAAAACAAGCCGTCAGAGAGATAAAAAAAAGACCGCGAAGAGGTAAACGTTTAATTCAAGTGGTCATTGCTGATGGTTTTTCACCTGAGAAAAAGACCTTACAGTTCGGCTTACCCATGCCAGGTGGAATGGTTCCTATTAAGCTCCCTATTTATGAGCCTGTTGCCTCTAAAGTGGCTCATATTAAAATAAAATCAGGTAAAAGAACATTGGCAACCTTATCAGCCGTTGCCAATATTGAAGCTATTGTGCTTAGGCATCAATTAGATTCGCTGCCCCTGCAGCACTTTAAAGTAGTCGCCTCAATCGCAAGAAGTACCGCAGAAAACATGCTTTGGGGACAACTCGGTGCTTTGGGTCAAATAGGGAAAAGTTTCAGAGAAAGCTTTGCCAACCCGGATATGCGTAGCTGGATGTCATTGCCCAAACAATTACTAGCGGCTAGATTCTATGCTTCTAAACGTTTAAAAAATATCACTATCGTTTCCTATGACAAAAGATGGCGACGACTCGCAAGCAAAAAGGTCGCTCTACCCAAAAACCAACACAGCTTTATTTACGCCAGAACAATAGACCATATACTTAATGCCAACGTCAACAAAACACTATGGGTGAACACAAA